>NZ_JALCYX010000056.1:0-28079 GCF_022690695.1 Anaeromyxobacter sp. SG17 | reverse complement strand
GGGGTGGCGGCGCGTTGGCGAGCGCCGTCCCGGCGCGCCCGGCCCCGACCCGGGCGGTCGCGCCAGCGGCCGCGGGCTTCCCGTCGTGCAGCGGCTTCGCGCGCCGGCCCTTCCCGCGCGCGAGCGCCGCGCGCGTCGCCTTCGACGGGGTCGCCGCGGCGCGCTTCCCCGCGCGCTTCGCGCTCGCCTTCGGCGCGGCGGCCCGCTCCCGCAGCGCCGCCTGCGCCGCGGCGAGCCGGGCGATGGGGAGCCGGTACGGCGAGCAGGAGATGTAGTCGAGCCCGAGCTCGTGGCAGAACCCGACCGAGGCCGGGTCGCCGCCGTGCTCGCCGCAGATGCCGATCTTCAGCTCGGGCTTCGTGGCGCGCCCGGCCTGGACGCCGATCCTCATGAGGGCGCCCACGCCCTCGCGGTCGATGGAGACGAACGGGTCGCCCGGCCAGATCTCCTTCTCGCGGTAGGCGGCGATGACCGGGCCCGTGTCGTCGCGGGACAGGGCGAAGGTGGTCTGGGTGAGGTCGTTCGTGCCGAAGGAGAAGAACTCGGCGGTCTTCGCGATCTCGCCCGCGGTGAGCGCGCCGCGCGGGACCTCGATCATGGTGCCGACGTGGTACCTCACCCGCCGGCCGCGCGCGGCGAACACCTCGTCCGCGACGCGGCGCACGATCGCCGCCTGGTCGTCGAGCTCCCCCTTCGCGCCGACGAGCGGGATCATCACCTCCGGCTCGACCTTCACCCCCTGCTCGGCGACGTCGCAGGCCGCCTCGAAGATCGCGCGGGACTGCATCTCGGTGATCTCCGGGAAGGAGATGCCGAGGCGGCAGCCGCGGTGGCCGAGCATCGGGTTCGCCTCGTGCAGCTCGTCGATGCGCGCGCGGACCCGCTCGATGGGCTTGCCGGTGACGCGCGCGAGCTCCTCGATGCCGGCCGCGTCCTGCGGGAGGAACTCGTGGAGCGGCGGGTCGATGGTGCGGATCGTGACCGGGCGCGGGCCCATCGCCTCGAAGATGCCGCGGAAGTCCTCGCGCTGGACCGGCAGGAGCTTCGCCAGGGCCGCGCGCCGCTCCTCGAGCGTCTCCGCGACGATCATCTCGCGCATCGGGCCGATCTTGCCCTCGCCGAAGAACATGTGCTCCGTGCGGCAGAGGCCGATGCCCTGCGCGCCGAGGGCCACCGAGACGCGCGCCTGGTCCGGCTGGTCCGCGTTGGCGCGCACGTCGAGCCGCCGCGCCGCGTCCGCCCACGCCATGACCTCGGCGAACTCCTGGTAGACCGGCGCCTCCTCCGGCGCGAGCGTCCTCTCCACGAGCACCTGGAGCACCTGCGACGGCCGCGTCTCGAGCCGGCCCTCGATCACCTCGCCGGTGGAGCCGTCGATGGACATCCAGTCGCCCTCGGAGAGGGTCTTCTCTCCGGCGGCGGTGGCGATCCGCATCTTGCGGGCGTGGTAGTCGAAGGAGAGCGCCTCGCAGCCGACGATCGCGACCTTGCCCATCTGCCGCGCGACGAGCGCCGCGTGGGAGGTCATGCCGCCGAAGGCGGTGAGGAAGCCCTCCGCGGCGGCCATGCCGCGGATGTCCTCGGGCGAGGTCTCGTGGCGCGCGAGGACGACGCTCTCGCCGCGCGCGCGCCACGCCTCCGCGTCCTCGGCGAAGAACACCACCCGCCCGCTCGCCGCGCCCGGGCCCGCCGGCAACCCCTTCGCGAGGACCTTCCCCCCCTTCAGCGCCGCCTGCTTCCGCTCGGCGTCGAAGATGGGCCGGAGCAGGTGGTTCAGCCCCTCGGGCTCGACGCGGAGGAGCGCCTCCTCCTTCGAGATGAGCCGCTCGCGCGCCATGTCCACGGCGATGCGGACCGCGGCGAGCCCGGTGCGCTTGCCGGTGCGCGTCTGCAGGACGTAGAGCTTGCCCTGCTCGATGGTGAACTCGATGTCCTGCATCTCCCGGTAGTGCCGCTCGAGCTTCGCCCGGACGTCGGCGAGCTGCTGCGCCATCTCGGGCCAGCGCGCCTCGAGCTCGGAGATCTTCTGCGGCGTGCGGATCCCGGCGACCACGTCCTCGCCCTGCGCGTTCACGAGGAACTCGCCGTAGAACTGGTCGTCGCCCGTGGCGGGGTTGCGGGTGAAGGCGACGCCCGTGCCGGAGTCGTCGCCCATGTTGCCGAACACCATCGCCTGCACGCTGACGGCGGTGCCCCAGTCCGAGGGGTAGCCGTAGAGCTTCCGGTAGGCGATGGCGCGGTCGTTGTCCCAGGAGCGGAACACCGCCGCCACCGCCTGCATGAGCTGGTCGTAGGGGTCGTCCGGGAAGGCGATCCCCTTGTGCTCCTCGATGGCCGCCTTGAGCTCGCCGACGAGCTCGCGGAGCGCGTCCTCGGGGAGCTCCGAGTCGAAGCGCACGCCGCGCGCGCGCTTCTTCCGCTCGAGGATCTCCTCGAAGGGGTCGCGGTCCTCCTTGCGCTCGGGCTTCATGCCGAGCACCACGTCGCCGAACATCGCGACGAAGCGCCGGTAGCTGTCCCAGGCGAAGCGCGGGCTCCCGGAGCGGCGCGCGAGCCCCTCCACCGTGGCGTCGTTGAGCCCGAGGTTCAGGACCGTGTCCATCATGCCCGGCATCGAGGCGCGGGCGCCGGAGCGGACCGAGACGAGGAGCGGGTTCTTCGCGTCCCCGAGCTTGCGGCCCACGAGCGCCTCGGTCCGCTTCATCGCCGCGCGGACCTCCGCCTCGAGCCCTCTCGGGATGCGCTTGCCGGCGCGGTAGTACTCGGTGCAGACCTCGGTGGTGATGGTGAAGCCGGGGGGCACCGGGATCCCGATGTTCGACATCTCCGCGAGGCCGGCGCCCTTGCCGCCGAGGAGGTCCTTCATGTCCTTGTTGCCGTCGGCCTTGCCGCCGCCGAAGGCGTAGATGCGCTTCTGGGCCATCCATCACCTCGAGTGAACCTGGAGATCGACCGAGCTCGCGGCCGGGAAGCGCACGGCCAGACAGCGCCAACGTAGCAAAGCGGCCCCGGGCCGGGAACGGAGCGCGCGCTCCGCCACCCCAACGGGCGCCGCGCGGATCGAGCGCGCGCGTGCAGAAGGGAGAGGGGGCGGCCGAGCCGGCGGCCGCGGGCCGAGCGACGCGTGACAGGAGGTCGCGGCTCGCCCGCCGGCGCGCGGGACGGGGTCCGGGAGCTTCGCCCGCCCTCGCCGCCATGAGCGGGGACGAGGCGCTCACCTCATCAGATCCGCAGCGCCTCGACGCGCGCCTCGTCGCGCTCCGGCTCGACCTCGTAGGTCTCGACGAGCTCGCCTTCGCGCCACTCCACCGCCACCCGCGACGCGTCCTTGCCCTTGCCGTACCGGGCGACGATCCGCGCGGCGAGCATCCGCTCCTCCCAGGTCGGCTCGCCCTCCACGAGCGCGATCGGGCCGAGCACGTCCTTCGCCTCGAGCCGGGCGCGGCCCGGGACGTGGTGCTCGAGCAGCGCGTTCTCCACCTCGGACCGCCCCACCACGAGCTTCGCGCGCGGGGAGAGCCGGAAGTGGCGGCCGGTGGAGAGGAGCACCACGTCCTCCGGCACGATGCGCCGCTCCTCGCCCGCGGCCTCGCGGGAGTCGAGCACGTCGAAGAACTTCTTCGCGAAGCTCTCGTCGGTGAGGTAGCAGCACCCCCCGGCCGGCTGCGGCCAGTCGACGACGCCGAGCTCCTTCGCGAGCTCCATCTGCCGGTGCCGGGAGCGCCCGCTCACCGCCTCGAGGAGCTCGCGGTCCACGATCCCCTCGAGCTCGGGGAGCGTGGGCGGGAGGAGCTTCGCGGAGAGCGGGCGCAGGAGCCGCCCGTCGAGGCCGCTGTCGCGCTCGATGATGCGGAGCGTGTCGCGCCGCTGGCTCTTCGGCCGCTGGCCGAGGACCTCGCCCGTGAAGACGAAGTCCGCCCCCTCCGCCTCCATGATCTCCTTCGCCTTGCGCATCATGAAGACGCGGCAGTCGACGCAGGGGTTCGCGTTGGCGCCGTACCCGTACTTCGGGTGCACGAGCATGTCGAGGTACTCGGCGCCGGAGATGTCGACGTACTCGATGTCCACCTCGAGGTCGGCGGCGGCGCGGAGCGCCTCGTTGCGGGGGACGCTCCCGTCGGCGCGCCCGCCCTTGCGGCGCTGCGTCTCGGTGATGCAGAAGCCGGTGTAGAAGTTCACCGCCTTCACCTCGATCCCCTGCCGCCGCACGAGCGCGAGCGCGAGCGTCGAGTCGAGCCCGCCGGAGATCATCGCGATGGCCTTGCCCTGCTTGCGCATTCCGCTCCTTCAGCGCGCGCGCTTGCGCACGAAGCTCTTCCAGGACGCGCCGTCCCGGAAGGTGCCGAGGTGCTCGTTGCGCGTCGCCTTGCACCACATCGGCATGTCCGTGGCGATCCCCGCGTCCGTCGAGATGACGAGCAGCACCGCGCCCTCGTCGAGCACGCGCACCGCCTTGGCGGTCTCGACGATCGGGAACGGGCAGAGCCGTCCGGAGGTGTCGAGCGTCCGCACAGGTGCGGGCATGTCGGGGAGCGTCACGGGCACTCCCTTTAGCCGTACGACGGACGGCGGGCAACCACCCCCGGCCCGCCGGTGTGGGCGCGCGCGGCGCGCCGGCGCGTCCTTGCCCGGGGTGCAGGCGAGCGGTAGGCTCCGCGCGATGCTCCGCCCCGCTCGTGTCGCCGTCCTCGCCGCGCTCGCCGCGGCCGCGCCGTTCGCTGCCTCCGCCCAGGAGCCCTACACGCCCACCGGCTTCGCCGCGACGTTCTCCTACGGCGGCGGCGGCGAGCTCGGGCTCTCCGAGGGGGAGGACAAGGGCGGCGCGGGGATCTCCGAGATCGAGGCGACGCTCGGGTACGACCTCGAGGCGCTGAACCTCCGCCCCGAGGTCGGCCTCGTGCTCGGGCTCGACCCCGACACGAACTTCGCCCTCCGGCCCGGCGTGCGCTGGATCTCGCCCCAGGTCCCGATCCAGGTCCGGCTCGCCCTCGACATGTCGAACGCGCGCGATCGCTCGATGGAGTGGCGCTGGCTCCTCCTCGGCGTCGCCACCGAGCTCCGCTTCACGGGGGTCCTCGGGCTGTTCGCCGAGGTCGACACCGGCGCGCCGCTCTCGTCGGAGGCGGGCGTGCCGCTGCTCATCCGCGGCGGCGCGACGTTCCGCTTCTAGCCAACCGTGGGAGACGTCCGCATGAGAAGCCTCGCCGTCGCGATCGCCGTCGCGCTCGGGCTGCCGGCCCTCGCCCTCGCCGAGGACGAGGTGCTCCCGCCGCCGCCGCCGCCGCCCTCCTACGACGGCGACGTGCCGCTCCCGCCTCCGCCCTCCGGCATGCGGCCGCTCTCGCAGCTCGACCCGCAGCTCCCGCCCGCCGGCCGCCCGGTCCCCGCCCCCGCGCGGCGGCCCGGCGCCCGCGCGCCCTCGGGCACGATCCAGGGCGGCGCCATCGGCGAGTCGCCCATCGCCCCGGCGGGCGCCCAGGCCGCGCCGCTCCACCCCGAGGAGACCATCGGCCACTGGCGCTACGCGATGGCGAGCGGCGTCGCCGGCCGGTTCGGCGGGATGCAGCTCGACAAGGACCGCGAGAACCCGGGCGTCCTCCTCTACTTCGGCGCCCAGGCGGACGGGCTCTGGTCCGAGGGGTTCGGGAAGTCGGCGCGGCTGCGGCTGCGGATGTTCACGGGCGGCGAGACCGAGGTCTACCTGCCCTCCGATGGCGAGGTCGAGGGCGCCTTCATGATCGGGCGCCGCGAGTTCCGCTTCGTGCTCGGCCGCGTCGAGGTGGCGCGCTACCCCGCGCTCGGCGTGCAGGTGCTCGCGCAGGTCGCGACGCTGCCGTGCTTCGAGGGCTCGCTGCCGCTCCTCGGCGACACGATGCGCCTCTACTACTACGCGTCGCCGGTGGAGGCCTCGTTCGTCCGCTACTACGGCGACGCCCACATCGCGCACTCGGCGGCCTGGGCGACCGAGTCCGACGTCCCGGTCGCGGCGAGCGCGGGGCGGCTGCGCTGGACGGTGCTCCTGCCGCCGTCCGTGCTGCTCTCGCTGCAGGGCGACGTCATGAAGATGTGGAACAAGGCCGATCTCCTCCTCGCCGGCGAGGCGAGCCTCGGCTATCAGGTGCTCGAGGGATCGGCGGTGTTCAACGTCGCGGTCCGCTGGGACCAGTTCCGCCGCCGCGGCCTCGCGCCCGAGACGAGCGCGACGGACTCGGAGATGAAGCTGCTCGGCATCGCGACGCTCGTCTTCTGAGGACGGGCGGGCGCCCTCGCGGCCGCGGGAATGGCCCGCGGCGCGGGCGGTTCGGGGGAGGAGCGCGGTCCGGGAACGCGTTCATCCGTTTGTCGGTACTCGGGATTTCGTGATTGAATGCGCGGCTCGACCACGCACGCGTAGGAGACGGTTCGACATGAGGCACGTCAGCTGGATCATCGCCCTCGTCATCGGATTCTCGGTGGGCTTCTTCTCTCGCGGCGCCCTCGACGGGCGCGGCGCGCGCCCGCCCGCCGGCGGGCCGATGCAACGGCCGGCCCGGCCCGTCGAGGACGCGCGCGCGGCCTACCGGGTGCCGGTGGACGACACGCCGCTCCGCGGCTCCGCGGACGCGCTCGTCACGATCGTCGAGTCGTCCGACTTCGAGTGCCCGTTCTGCAAGCGGGTCGGCCCGACGCTGAAGCAGCTCGAGGAGGCCTACCCCGGCAAGCTGCGCTTCTCCTTCCGCCACAACCCCCTGCCCTTCCACGCGCGCGCGCTCCCCGCCGCGATCGCCACGGAGGAGGCCCGCGCGCAGGGCGGTGACGCGAAGTTCTGGGCGATGCACGACAAGCTCTTCGAGCTCGCCCCGGCCCTCGACGACGCCAGCATCGAGCGCGCCGCGCAGGAGGTCGGCCTCGACGTCGCGAAGGTGAAGGAGGCGATCGCCTCCGGCAAGCACAAGGAGCGGATCCAGCGCGATCAGCAGCTCGTGCAGTCGGTCGGCGCGCCCGCGACGCCCTCGTTCTTCGTCAACGGCCGCAAGATCGCCGGCGCCCAGCCGCTCGAGGCCTTCCGCGCCCTCGTGGACGAGGAGCTCAAGAAGGCCGAGGCGCTCGTGCAGCGCGGCACGCCCGCGTCGCAGGTCTACGCCAAGATCATGGAGGGCGCGTCGCCGCGGCCGGTGTTCCTCCCGGCCGACCCCGGCCAGCCCGCGGGCGCCGCGCCCGTCGCGCCGTCCCCCGCCGCGCCGGCGCCCGCGGCGCTCTACCGCAAGGTGCCGCTGCGGCCCGACGACCCGGCGCGCGGCCCCGCCGACGCGAAGCTCACGGTGGTCCTCTTCTCCGACTTCCAGTGCCCGTTCTGCGGCCGCGTGGAGCCCACCCTGAAGCAGCTCGAGGAGGCGTACCCGGGCCAGCTGCGGATCGTCTGGAAGCACCAGCCGCTCCCCATGCACTCCGACGCGATGCCGGCCGCCCTCGCGGCGGAGGCGGCGCGCGAGCAGGGCAAGTTCTGGCAGCTCCACGACAAGCTCTTCGAGAACCAGCGCGCGCTCGACGCCGCCACCGTCGCGGGCCACGCGAAGGCGATCGGGCTCGACACGCGCAAGTTCGAGCAGGCGGTCCAGTCGAAGAAGTACGAGTCGCGGATCCAGGAGGACATGCGCCTCGGCAGCTCCGTCGGCGCGAACGGCACGCCCACCCTGTTCTTCAACTGCCGCCAGGTCGTCGGGGCGCAGCCGCTCGAGCGCATGCGCGCGGTCGCCGACGAGGAGCTCAAGAAGGCGGACGCGCTGCTCAAGGGCGCGAAGCCGGACGCGCGCTTCTACGATCGCGCCTGCGACGCGAACGTCGCCTCCGCGCCCGCCGCGCCGGTGCCCGCCGCGGCGCAGGCGCCCGCGCCCGGCCCCGTGCAGAAGGTCGACGTTCGCCCGGACGACCCGGTGCGCGGGAACCCGAAGGCGCCCGTCACGATCGTGCTCTTCTCCGACTTCCAGTGCCCGTTCTGCGCCCGCGTCGGCCCGACGCTCGACGAGGTGCAGCGCACCTACGGCGACAAGGTGAAGGTGGTCTGGAAGCACCAGCCGCTGCCCTTCCACCAGCAGGCCCTCCCCGCGGCGGAGGCCGCCGAGGCGGCCCGCGAGCAGGGCAAGTTCTGGCAGATGCACGACAAGCTCTTCGCCTCGCAGCGCGAGCTCTCGCCCGACGCCTTCACGCGGATCGCGCGCGAGATCGGCCTCGACTCGAAGAAGTTCCAGGCCTCGGTCCAGAGCGGGAAGGCGCGCGCGCGCATCCAGCAGGACCAGCAGCTCGCGGCGTCGGTGGGCGCCCAGGGCACCCCGACGATGTTCGTGAACGGCGAGCGGGTCGTCGGCGCCGTGCCGTTCGAGCAGCTCAAGGCCGTCATCGACCGGCAGCTGGCGAAGCGCTGACCGTTCCCGAACGGCCCGTGCCGCGCGTCACGATCGTCGCGCCGACGTACAACGCGGCGCGCTTCGTCCGGCAGTGCGTGGACAGCGCGCTCGCGCAGACGTTCCGCGACTTCGAGCTCGTCGTCGTGGACGACGGCTCGACGGACGGCACGGCGGACGTCGTCGAGTCCTACCGGGATCCGCGCGTGCGGTGCCTCCGGCTGCCGCACCGCGGGCTCCGCGCCCTCGCGGAGAGCTACAACGCGGCGCTCGCCGAGAGCCACGGCGAGCTCGTGGCGATCCTCGAGGGCGACGACTTCTGGCCGCCCGACAAGCTCGAGGTGCAGGTGCGCGGCTTCGACGATCCCGCCGTGCAGCTCTCCTGGGGGGCGGGGCTCGAGGTGGACGAGGAGGGCCGCACGCTGCGGGTCTGCCGCGGCGTCGCGCTCGACGGCGGGACGGACCGCGTCCCCACGGCGACGCTCTTCCGGGAGCTCGTCAGGGCCTACGTGCTGTACCCGTCGGTCACGGTGATGATGCGGCGCGCGGCGCTCGATCGCATCGGCGGGTTCCGGCAGGACGGGTCGGCGAACTACGTCGACCTCCCCACCTGCATGCTGCTCCTCGCGCGCAGCCAGGGCGTCGCCCTGCACCACCATCACGTGCTCGGCTGCTGGCGCCGCCACGGGGCGCAGGCCACGAGCATGCGCGGCGACACGCTCCTCCGCGAGCACCGGCGCGTCGTGCGCGACGTGGTGGCCGCGCTCGAGCCCGAGGAGCGCGCCGGCGTCGGCTGGAGCGGTGCGCTCGCCCGGGCGAACCAGGGTCGCTGGCGGATGGCCGCTGCGCGCGCGGCGCTGCGCGGCGGGCGGTTCTCCCGCGCGCGAAGGCTCAGCCTCGCCGTCGTACGCGACGGGCCCGGGATGGCGCTGCGCGCGAAGGCGATGACGGCCCTCGCGTCGGCCGTCGCCGGCGTGGATCTCTCGACCGCCTGGCGGCGCATGCGCGGCCGCGCCTGACCGCGAGGCGGCGAGCCCGGGTGCGCTCTCCGGAGTGCCGCACCCACCTCGCCGCGGACCCACCCCGATTGGCGCCTCGCGCTCGCGCGTGCGACAATTCGTGGCCGTGGAAAGCTCGTTCGAGGTCCTGAACCGCTCGTTCGATCGGATCTTCGTCTTGACGCTCCACCGGGCGCGAGAGCGCCAGCGTCACGCCGAGCAGCACCTCGCGACGCTCGACTACCGGTTCCACATGGGTGTGGACGCGGCGACGCTCGACGTTCGCGCCCTCGAGCGCGCCGGCACCTACGATCCCGCCCGGGCCCGACGCGTGAGCCGTCTCGGGCGGCCGCTGACCCCCGGGGAGATCGGCTGTGCGCTCTCTCATCGCCAGCTCTACGAGCAGACCGTGCGCAACGGGTGGTCGCGCGTGCTCGTGCTGGAGGACGACGCCGGACCGAGCGGCGACCTGGGCTGCGCCGCCGCGGCGCTGGCGGAGCTGCCCGACGACTGGGAGCTGCTCTACGCCGGCTGGTCGAACTTCGAGGTGGTGACGCGCCGCATGCGGCTGAAGCGCGCGGCCTACGTGGGGCTCTCCGCGCTCCAGCTCCTCAAGTGGACGCCGGAGCAGGTGCTGCGCATGCACCCATCGTCATACTCGCTCCACCTGCGCCGCGCGGGGCTCCACCACGGCGCCTTCGCCTACGCGTTCACGCTGGGCGCCGCCAGGAAGCTGCTCGCGGCGCAGACGCCGGTCGCCTACAGCGCGGATCAGCTGTTCATCCACCTCGTCCTCTCCGGCGCGGTGAACGCCTTCGTGGCGCAGCCGAAGCTGTTCTGCGAGCGGAGCGCCGAGATCGCGCAGACCGAGCCGGTCTCGTACCGCCAGGCGCACTGAGGCGCGGGCGCGCGCGGGCGAGCGAGCGGCCGCCGACCCGACGCACCCGATCGGCGGAGAGCCGGCCCGGCGCCCGCCCTCCGCGCCGGGACCCTTGCGCGGGGCGGTCCGGTTCGGATAAGGATCCCCACTCGCCATGCGCCGGACCTTCTTCAAGTCCAAGATTCACCGCGCCACGGTCACCCACGCCGACCTCGACTACGAGGGCTCCGTCTCGATCGACGAGGACCTCCTCGAGGCCGCTGGGATCCTCGAGTACGAGGCCGTGCACGTGTGGAACATCACGCGCGGCACGCGGCTGCAGACCTACGCGATCAAGGGCGAGCGGGGCTCCGGCATCATCTGCATCAACGGCGCCGCAGCGCACCTCAACAAGCCGGGCGATCTCGTGATCCTCGCGACGTTCGCCGAGCTCGAAGAGGCGGAGGCGCGCGGCTTCAAGCCGACGGTCGTCCTCGTCGACAGGAAGAACAAGATCGTGGAGAGCGACGTGGTCGAGGTGGCGGGACCGGCACGTCGGGTGTCGGCATGACGGTGTTTCTTTGGCGCCGGTGATCTCCGGCCCACCCCCGATCTCGAGACCTTCCTCACCCTGTGCAGGCCGGGCCGTGCGGTGCCGGTGCGCGTCGAGGTCGACGCCGACACCGAGACGCCGGTCTCCGCGTTCCTGAAGCTCTCGCGCGGCGAGCGCCAGGCGTTCCTGCTCGAGTCGGTCGAGGGCGGCGAGCGGAGCGCGCGGTTCAGCTTCCTCGGCGCGGGACCGAAGAGCGCGCTGCGCTACAAGCTCGGCGATCGCGGCGATCCCATCGACGCGGTGCGCGCCGCCCTCGCGACCCACTCCGCCGTGCGGGTCCCCGGCACGCCGCCCTTCTCGGGCGGGCTCGTCGGCCACGTCTCGTACGACGCCGTGAAGCTGTTCGAGCCGCGGGTGCCGATCGCGAACCCGGACGAGCTCGGGTTCCCCGACCTCCTGCTCATGGACTTCGACGAGGTGGTGGCGTTCGACAACCGCCGCCACTCGATGCACGTCCTCTGCGAGGTCCGCTGCGACGCGGGCGACGACCCGCGCGCGCTGTACGCGGACGCGCTCCGGCGCATCCGCAAGCGGCTCGGGCTCCTCGCCGCCCCGCTCGTCGATCGCCGGGCGCGGCGGGCGGCGCGCCCCTCCGCGCTCGTGCCCCGCCTCGCCAAGGCGGACTACCTCGCCGCGGTCGAGCGCGCGAAGGAGTACGTGAAGGCGGGCGACTGCCAGCAGATCGTGTACTCGCAGCGCTTCGACGCGGTGGTGTCGGTCCCGCCGTTCGAGATCTACCGCGCGCTCCGGCGCGTGAACCCGTCGCCGTACCTGTTCTTCCTGAAGGACGGCGACCGCGCGCTCGTGGGCTCCTCGCCGGAGACCCTCATCAAGCTCGAGGACGGCGAGGTGACGCTCCGCCCGATCGCCGGGACGCGGCGGCGGGGCGCGGACGCGGCGGAGGACGCGCGGCTCGAGGCGGAGCTGCGGGCCGATCCCAAGGAGAACGCCGAGCACGTGATGCTCGTCGATCTCGGCCGCAACGACGTCGGGCGCGTCTCGGCGGTGGGCACCGTCCGCGTCACCGCGCTCAAGACGGTGGAGCGCTACTCCCACGTCATGCACCTCGTCTCGGAGGTGAAGGGGCGGCTCGCGGAGGGCCTCTCGGCGGTGGACGTGCTGCAGGCCGGGTTCCCCGCCGGCACCGTGTCCGGGTCCCCGAAGGTGCGGGCCATGGAGATCATCGACGAGCTCGAGCCGGCGCGGCGGGGGCCGTACGCCGGCGCGGTCGGGTACTTCGACCGGGGCGGCGACATGGAGATGTGCATCGCCATCCGCACGCTCATGGCGCGCGGGCGGCGCGTCTCGGTGCAGGCGGGCGGCGGGCTCGTCTACGACTCGGTGCCCGAGGCGGAGTACCAGGAGACGCTCAACAAGGCGCGCGCGGTCTTCACCGCCGTCGCGCAGGCCGAGTCGCGGCTGCTCGACGCCGTGGCGGAGCCGCCGAGCCCGCGCGCGGTGGCGGCGCGCACGCCGAGGCCGAGCCGGCGCAGGCCGCGAAAGGGCAAGCGATGAGCGGCCGGAGCGGGAGGCGTGAGGAGCCGGCGCGGGAGGCGCACCCGGCCGTCGCGGCGAGCAGAGGCGACGCGCGCCGAGGCGCTCACGTGACGGAAGCCGCCCACCGCGGCGCGGCGCGGCGCGCCGAGGCGGCGCGCGTGCTGATGGTCGACAACTACGACAGCTTCACCTTCAACCTCGTCCAGTACCTCGGCGAGCTCGGCGCGGAGGTCGAGGTCTTCCGCAACGACGCCGTCGACGTGGCGGGGATCCGGGCGCGGCGGCCCGACGGGCTCGTCCTCTCGCCGGGGCCCTGCACGCCCGACGACGCCGGCGTGACGCTCGAGGCGATCCGGGCGCTCGCGGGCGAGCTGCCGATCCTGGGGGTCTGCCTCGGGCACCAGGCCATCGGGCAGGCGTTCGGGGGCAGGGTGGTCCGCAACGCGCGCATCGTCCACGGCAAGTCGAGCCCGGTGCGGCACGCGAGCGCGGGGGTGTTCGCCGGCCTGCCGTCGCCGTTCGAGGCGGGGCGCTACCACTCGCTCGTCGTCGAGCGCGCGACCTTGCCGGCCGCCCTCGAGGTGACCGCCTGGACCGACGAGGACGAGATCATGGGGCTCCGCCACCGCTCGCTCGACGTGGAGGGCGTGCAGTTCCACCCTGAGTCAATACTGACGCTCGAGGGGAAGCGGCTCCTCGGCAACTGGCTCCGCCGGCTCGGCGGCGGGAGGGTCCGATGATCCAGCAGGCGGTGGCGCGGCTCCTCGAGCACCACGACCTCGCGCGCGCGGAGATGAGCGCGGTGATGGTGGAGATCGCCGACGGCGGCGCGACGCCCGCGCAGGTGGGGGCCTTCCTCGCGGCGCTGCGGCTGAAGGGCGAGACGGTGGACGAGATCGCCGGCGCGGCCGAGGTGATGCGCGCGCGGGTCGATCGCGTGCGCGTCGACCGCGACGTGTTCGTGGACACCTGCGGCACGGGCGGCGACGGGCGGCACACCTTCAACATCTCCACCACCGCCGCGTTCGTGGTGGCCGGCGCGGGCGTCACGGTCGCGAAGCACGGCAACCGCGCCGTCTCCTCGCGCTCGGGGTCCGCCGACGTGCTCGCCGCGCTGGGCGTCGACGTGGACGCG
Source organism: Anaeromyxobacter sp. SG17 (assembly GCF_022690695.1). Lineage (NCBI taxonomy): Bacteria > Pseudomonadati > Myxococcota > Myxococcia > Myxococcales > Anaeromyxobacteraceae > Anaeromyxobacter > Anaeromyxobacter sp. SG17. The sequence goes on along the minus strand of NZ_JALCYX010000056.1, from coordinate 14,596 downwards.
CCGAAGGAGGTGGTCGAGCGCGCCATCGAGGAGGTCGGGATCGGCTTCCTCTTCGCGCCGCGGCTCCACCCCGCCTTCAAGGCCGTGGCCGGCATCCGGCGCGAGCTCGGCGTCCGGACGATCTTCAACCTGCTCGGGCCGCTCGCGAACCCGGCCGGCGCGCGGCACCAGGTCATGGGCGTCTACGAGCCCCGCTGGGTGCCGGTCATCGGCGGCGTCCTCGCCGCGCTCGGCGCGGCGCACGCGTTCGTCGTGCACGGCGAGGGGCTCGACGAGATCGCCGTCACCGGGATGACGCACGTGTGCGAGGTGCGGGACGGCGCCGTGGAGCGCTACTCGGTGCTCCCCGAGGACCTCGGCCTCGCGCGCCACGAGGAGGCCGAGCTCCTGGGCGGCGACGCGGAGCGGAACGCCCGGATCCTCGCCGACGTCCTCGGCGGGCAGAAGGGCGGCCCGCGCGACGCGGCGCTCGCGAACGCGGCGGCGGCGCTCGTCGCGGCCGGCGCGGCCCCGGACCTCCGCGCGGCCGTCCGGCTCGGCGCGGAGGTGGTCGACCGCGGCGACGCCTCGGAGATGCTCGCGCGGCTGGTGCGGGCGACGCGAGGCGCGGCGTGACGTTCCTCGCCGGGATCCTCGCGCGCAAGCGGGACGAGGTGGAGGCCCGGCGCGCGGCCGAGCCGGAGCGCGAGCTCGCGGCGCGGGCCCGCGACGCGGCGCCGCCGCGCCCGTTCGAGGCGGCGCTCTCGCTGCGGGGCGGCCCGGCGCGGGTCATCGCCGAGGTGAAGCGAGCGAGCCCGTCGGCGGGTCCCATCGCGGCGGGGCTCGACGCGCCCGGGCAGGCCCAGCGCTACGCCGCGGCGGGGGCGGCGGCGATCTCCGTCCTCACCGACGGGCCCGGCTTCGGCGGCTCGCTCGCCGATCTGTCCGCGGTGCGCGCGGCCGTGGACGTGCCGCTCCTCCGGAAGGACTTCGTGGTCGACCGCTACCAGCTCCTCGAGGCGCGGGCCGCCGGCGCGGACGCGGCGCTCCTCATCGTGGCGGCCCTCGAGGACGGGGCCCTGCGCGAGCTCCTCGACGCCTGCGGCGGCCTCGGGCTCGCGGCCCTCGTCGAGGTGCACGACCCCGGCGAGGCGGAGCGCGCGCTCGCGGCGGGCGCGCGCATCGTCGGCGTGAACAACCGCGACCTCCGCACCTTCGCCGTCGACCTCGCCACCTCCGAGCGGATCCTGCCCGCGCTGCCCGCGGGCGTGCGGGGGGTCGCGGAGAGCGGCGTCCGCACGCCCGAGGACGCGCGCCGGCTCCGCCGGGCGGGCGCGGCGAACCTGCTCGTGGGCGAGGCCCTCGTGCGCGCGAGCGATCCCGGCGCCCTCCTCCGCGAGATGACGCAGTAACCCCAGGACTTTGCCCCGGTGCCCTCCGTGAAGGTCAAGATCTGCGGCATCACGCGCCTCGAGGACGCGCTCCTCGCGGTGCGCCTCGGCGCGGACGCGCTGGGGTTCAACTTCTGGCCGGGCTCGAAGCGGTTCATCCCGCCCGCGGCGGCGGGCGAGATCGTCCGGCGCCTCCCGCCCGGGGTCGAGACGTTCGGCGTCTTCGTGGACGCGTCGCGGGAGGAGATCCTCGCGGCCCTCTCGGCGTCGGGCGTGACGGTCGCCCAGCTCCACGGGGACGAGCCCCCGGCGCTGTGCGCGTCGCTCCCGGTCCCGGCGGTGAAGGCGATCCGCGTCGAGGGGCCCTCGTCGCTCGCCGCCCTCGCCGCCTACGAGGTCCCGGCGTTCCTGCTGGACGCGCCGGGGCCCGGGTTCGGCGGCAGCGGCAGGACCTTCGACTGGTCGCTCGCCTTCGAGGCGGCTCGCGCGGCGCGGGTGTTCCTCGCCGGGGGCCTCACCCCCGAGAACGTGGGCGAGGCGGTGCGGCGGGTGCGGCCCTACGGCGTCGACGTCGCGAGCGGCGTGGAGAGCGCGCCCGGCGTGAAGGACGAGGACAAGCTGCGGCGGTTCATCCAGGCGGCGAAGGAGGCAGCACGATGACGGTTCCGGTTCCCCTCCCCGGCCCGCGCGGCCGGTTCGGCGCGTACGGCGGGCGCTACGTCCCCGAGACGCTCGTCCCAGCGCTCGAGGAGCTCGAGGCGGCCTGGCGCGCCGCGCGGGAGGATCCGGCCTTCCGCGCCGAGCTCTCCGACCTGCTCACCCGCTTCGCAGGGCGCGAGACGCCGCTCGGCGACGCCCGGCGCATGAGCGCCGACGCCGGCGGCTGCCGGGTGCTCCTGAAGCGCGAGGACCTCTGCCACACCGGCGCGCACAAGGTGAACAACACGCTCGGTCAGGTGCTGCTCGCGCGGCGGATGGGGAAGACCCGCATCATCGCGGAGACCGGCGCCGGCCAGCACGGCGTCGCGACGGCCACCGCGGCGGCGCTCTTCGGGCTGCCCTGCGACGTGTTCATGGGCGCGCTCGACGTCGAGCGGCAGGCGCTGAACGTCTTCCGCATGCAGCTCCTCGGCGCGCGCGTCGTCCCGGTGGAGTCCGGCTCGCGCACGCTCAAGGACGCGATGAACGAGGCGCTGCGCGACTGGGTGACGAACGTGCGCGACACCCACTACATCATCGGCTCGGTCGCGGGCCCCCACCCGTACCCCGCGCTGGTGCGCGACTTCCAGTCCGTCATCGGCGCGGAGGCGCGGGCGCAGTGCCTCGCGCTCACCGGCCGGCTGCCCGACGCGGTCGTCGCCTGCGTGGGCGGGGGCTCGAACGCGATGGGCATCTTCTCCGCGTTCCTCGAGGACCCTGCCGTGAAGCTCGTCGCCGTCGAGGCCGCCGGCCACGGGCTCGCGAGCGGCCGTCACGGGGCCTCGCTCGCGAAGGGGACGCCGGGCGTCCTGCACGGCTCGCGCAGCTACGTGCTCCAGGACGAGAACGGGCAGATCCGCGAGGCGCACTCGATCAGCGCCGGGCTCGACTACCCGGGCGTCGGCCCCGAGCTCGCCCACCTCAAGGACACCGGCCGGCTCACGCTCATGCAGGCCACCGACGTGGAGGCGCTCGAGTCGCTCCAGTACCTCGCGCGCATGGAGGGGATCATCCCGGCGCTCGAGACCGCGCACGCGGTCGCGGCGGCGCGCGAGGTCGCGCGCGCGCTCGGGCCCGACGGGCTCGTCGTGGTGAACGTCTCGGGCCGCGGCGACAAGGACGTCGAGCAGGTGCGCCGCGCGCTCGCCGCGCAGGCCTCCCCGCCCCGGAAGGCGGCGCGGAGGAGCCGCGGCCGGCCGGCGCCGCGCCGGAAGGGAGGCACGCGAGGAGCACCGCGAGGTCGAGGGCGCGCGCGGGCGGCGCGCGCGAGGTGCCGGGCGTCGCCGCCGCGGCGCCGGCGGACCGGATCGCCGCGGCGTTCGCGCGCTGCCGCGACGCCGGCGAGGCCGCGCTCGTCACCTACGTCATGGGCGGCGATCCCGACGTGGCGACGTCCAAGGCGCTCGCGCTCGCCTGCGTCGAGGGCGGCGCCGACCTGCTCGAGCTCGGAGTGCCGTTCTCGGATCCGATGGCGGACGGGCCCACCATCCAGCACGCGGCGGAGCGCGCCCTCGCGTCGGGGACGACGCCCGACGGCGTGCTCGAGGTCGCGGCGGCGGTGCGCGCGCGCTCGGACGTGCCCATCGCGCTCATGGGCTACCTGAACCCCATCCTCGCGCGCGGCGTCGAGCGCTTCGCCGACGGCTGCGCGCGCGCCGGGGTGGACGCGGTGATCATCCCCGACCTCCTCCCCGAGGAGGCGGGCGACGTCGCGCCCGTGCTGGCCTCGCGCGGCGTCCGGACCGTGTTCCTGCTCGCGCCCACCTCCGACGCGGCGCGCGTCGAGGCGGCGGCGCGCGCGGCGACGGGGTTCCTCTACTTCGTGTCCGTCACCGGCGTCACGGGCGCGCGCAAGGCGGTGGCCGCGGAGATCGGCCCGACCGTGGCCGAGATCCGGTCGAAGAGCCCGGTGCCGGTGGTGATCGGGTTCGGCGTGTCCTCTCCCGCCCAGGCGCGGGAGCTCGGGGCCCTCGCGGACGGCGTCGTGGTGGGGAGCGCGATCGTGCAGCGGATCGCGGAGGGCGGGACGCGCAAGGCGCGCGCCGAGCGCGTGACGCGCTTCGTGCGCTCGCTCAAGCGGGCGCTCCGGCGCTGAGCGCTCCCCGCGCTGCCCACCCGGCGGCGCCGCCCCGGCGGGCCGTCGCGTGCGGGGCGACGGAACTCCAACGTTCGGGTGGCCGCGAGCGCGGCCGCCCGCGCGATGCGAACGCTTCCACTCCTCCTCGCCGCCTCTATCGCGATCGCCGCGTGCGGCTCCAAGAGCGAGCCCGCGCCGGCCAGCCCCGGCCCGACGCCGCCGAGCGACGGCGGCGCGCCCCCGTCCGGGGGCGGCGCGCCGTCGGGCCCCGCCATCGCGCCCGGCGAGCAGCCGCCCGCGCCGACCGAGCCCCCGCCGCCACCGGGTCTCGCCCCGGGGGACATCGGCCCCGGCGGCGGCCCGATCGACGGCGTCCCGACGACGCCGGTGCCACCTCCCGACGCCGGCACGCCCGCCGCGCCTCCCCCCACGCCCCCGCCGCCCATCGCGAGCCCGTGCGAGCTCTCGGTCGGGCTCGACGGCGGCCCCGCGCTCGAGGCGACGGCGGCGCGACACCCCACGCCTGCGTGGGAGCACCGTCCCGCCGCAGGCATGCGGCTCCGATGGGACGGGGTCCTCGACGCGGACGGGAACCTCTACTGGACCGAGCTCGCCGACGACGGCACGGGCGAGGTCGTCTCCGCCACGCGCGCGGGCCGGGTCCGCTGGCGCGCGCCCGCCGCCCACCTGGCCGCGCACGTCGCGCTCGTCGCGGACGGCGTCGTCGCCGTGCTCTCGCAGCCCACGATCGAGCCGCTCGGCGTGCCCGGCACCGCGCTCGAGGCGTTCCGCGCCGCGGACGGCGCGCCGCTCTGGACCCGCGACGTGGTCGCGGACGCGGCGCCGCTCGTGCCGGAGGCGGCGGGCCCGGCGCGCGCGTACGTGGGGGAGACGCACCCCGCGGCGGCGGACGGGGTCCTCTTCCTCTCGCTGACGGCGCTCGGAGCGGACGGCTACCAGTACCCGGGCGTGCTCCGCGTCGACCTCGAGAGCGGGAAGCTCGTGTCGCGGCGCGCGTTCGAGGGGGCGCGCACGATCTGGATGAGCTCGCCCGCGGCGATCGCGCCCGACGGCGCGCTCCTGTTCTCGGCCAGCACGGACGTGGTGGGCGCGACGGTCTACGCCACCGCGCCCGACGGCGGGGACCGCTTCGCCATCGCGCAGCCGAGCGATCACGCGAGCTGGCTCGCGAACGTGTCCGACCGGTTCGCCTTCGTGCAGTCGTTCCCGGACAGCCGCTTCCTCCCCGACGGCGGGCCGGCGTACGTGGACTGGCTCCGCCTCGAGGACGGGGCGCGGGCCGGCCGCGCCACCGGCGTGTCCGGCGAGGTGCTCTCGGCGGGAGGCTTCGCCTACGCGTTCGGCATCGGCACGGTCGCGCGCCTCGACCTCGACGGCTGCGCCGTCGCCTGGCGGCGGACCCTCGCCTCGGAGCCGCCCTCCGATCGCTCGACGCACCCGCACCTCACCACCGCGGTGACCGCGGTGACCGCGGACGGCGGCGTGCTGGTGCTCTCCGAGCTCGACGTCTATGGCGCGTCGTCGCTCGACGTGACGCTCGGGACCGCGGCGCTCGTCGCCCTCGGCCCGGACGGCGTCGAGCGCTGGCGCGCGGAGCTGCCGGTGGATGCGCTCTACGGGGGACCGGGCGCGCTCCACGGCGGCCGCTGGTTCGTCGCCCCGCTCCTGCCCGACCGGTCCACGGCGGTGCTGCGCGCGTTCGACGTGGGGATCGAGGGCGCGGAGCGGGGCTGGATCGCGCCCGACGGCGGGTTCGCCCGCGCGCGGCGCGCGAGGTAAACCAGGGAGTCGCGCCCGCGCGGATCGCGGATCAGGATCGGTCGCTCAGGCGATTCCGCCGGCGGGGTGGACGATGTGGATCCCGTCCTCCTGCCGCTGCATGTGCGGGCGGCTGATCCAGCGGCAGCGGCCGCAGAAGCTCCGCGCCTCGCCGTCCGTCACGCGCACGTCGAGGTCTCCGCCGCACAGCAGGCAGCCGTTCGGCAGGCGAAGGTCCTTCGAGTCGGTCGTGGGCGCCTGTGGCTCGTGCCTCATGCCACGACCGTAAGACCTGATCGTGGCTTGGCAAGTCGGGCGCACCGCTTGGCCCGCCCCGTCGGGAGCGTTGGGGACGAGGGGACGCTCGCCGGCGCACCTCGGGCGCTGCGCGCGGGCCGTCTCGCTCAGGCGACGGCGCGCCCCACGGCGCCGGCGATCACGCGCACCTGCCGCATGAGCTCGTCGAACTCGCGCGGCGTGAGGGACTGCTGCCCGTCGGAGAGGGCCTTCTCCGGCCGCGGGTGCACCTCGATGATGAGGCCGTCCGCGCCCGCCGCGACGCCGGCGCGCGCCATCGCCGCGACGTGGGCGCGGAGGCCGATGCCGTGCGAGGGGTCCACCACGACCGGCAGGTGCGTGAGGGCCTTCAGCACCGGCACGGCGTTCAGGTCGAGCGTGTTGCGGGTCATGGTCTCGAACGTGCGGATCCCGCGCTCGCAGAGCGCCACCTGGTAGTTGCCGCGCGAGACCACGTACTCGGCGGCCATCAGCCACTCCTTGATCGTGGCGGACGGCCCGCGCTTCAGGAGCACGGGCTTCCCGAGCGTGCCGAGCTGCTTCAGGAGCGAGAAGTTCTGCATGTTGCGCGCGCCGATCTGGAGGACGTCGGCGTACTCCGCCACCATCGGCAGCGTCTCGACGTCCATCACCTCGGTCACGACCTTGAGGCCCGTCTCCTCGCGGGCGAGCGCGAGCAGCTTCAGGCCCTCCTCGGCGAGCCCCTGGAACTCGTAGGGGCTCGTTCGCGGCTTGTAGGCGCCGCCCCGGAGGAAGCGCGCGCCGGCCGCGCGCACCGCGTGCGCCGCCTCGAGCAGCTGATCCTTCGACTCGACCGAGCACGGCCCCGCCATGATGGCGAGCGCGTTCCCGCCGAGCGGGACGCCGCCGACGTCGATGACCGTGTCCTCCTCCTTCACCTCGCGCGACACGAGCTTGAAGGGCTGCGAGACGCGCAGCGCCTCCTGCACGCCGGGGAGCGTCTCGAAGAGCTCCGGCTCGAGGCCCCCCTTGTTGCCGGTGATGCCGATGGCGACTCGCTGGGCGCCCGGGATGGGGTGGGCGGAGAGCCCGAGGGAGCGGACTCGCTCCACGACGGCGGCGACCTCGCCCTCGCTGGCGTGCGGCTTCATGACCACGAGCATCGGAACCTCCGGCAGGGAATTCCGAGTCTTAGCGCGTGGGAGCGACCCACTCAAGGACGGGCGCGCCGCCCGGACCCCGCGCGGCCGGTGAGGCGGGCGACCTCGGTCCTCCCCCGTACGGACCCGCTCGTCAGGTGCGCCCCCCTGCCGCCGTCCGTGCGGCGTATTAGACTGACCTTCGGGAGGCGCTCCGTATGAAGCTCCTTCGGATGATCCGGCGGGCGGCGCGGCAGGTGGACGAGATCGCGGCGGCGCTCGAGCTGCCCGGGACGGCGGACCGGATCGAGAAGCGGACGGACTTCGCGCACTGCCCGCGCCCGGTGCTCCTGCTGCACGGCTTCTTCGCCTCGCGCCGCACCTTCGACATCCTCGAGCGGCGCCTGCGGCGCGACGGCTACGGCGTCTTCTCCCTCCGCCTCGGCGGCCTCGGCGGCGCCTTCAACACCCGCGGCATCGACGACGTCGCGGACCTGGTGCGCGCGAAGGTCGAGCGCATCTACGCCCGGAACCCGGGCATGGGGCCGCTCACGATCGTCGGCCACTCGAAGGGCGGCCTCGTCGCCGCCTACTACGTGAAGCGGCTCGGCGGCTGGCGGCGCACGCGCGCGGTCGTGACGCTCGGCACCCCGCACCACGGCACGCCCCTCGCCTACCTCGGCCTGCCGCTCGGCGGGGTCTCGCGCTCGGTCTGGCAGATGATGCCCGGGAGCGCGTTCCTCGAGCGGCTCCACGACGGCCCGTGGCCGGCGCAGGTGCGCCTCGCGTCCATCTGGTCGCGCCGCGACGGGTGGGCCCCGTTCCCGAGCGGCGTGATCGAGACGCACGGGCTCCCGCACCTCGTGAACGTCGAGGTGAAGGGCGATCACCGGACGTTCGTGACGGGGAAGCGCGTCTACGAGGTGCTCCTCCGCGAGATCCGCGCCGGCGAGAGCGAGGCCCCGGTGATGCGCGGCCCGCTCACCGCGATGCGGGGCGGCCGCGCGGAGCGCGCCGCGAACGGCGCCCGCAAGGAGCCGGGCACCGACGCCGCCTGAGCTCGCGGGGGCCGCGCCGTTCGTCGGACGGGGGGCTGGACCCGCCCGCAGACGAATTACCTTCGCCCGCTCCGCGCCGCCGCGCGCGCGACGCGCCGCGGCCGGCTCGCGCTACACTCGGGCACGTGCGAGACCGCCGCTTCGACTTCCTCTACGAGCGCGAGAAGCAGCCGGTGAAGGCGTACGTCCTCGAGCGCTTCGCGGGCGAGCTCGCGCGCGAGCTCGAGGCGTGGCCGCCGCCGTTCCTGGACTGGGTGTCCGAGGAGCTGCGCGCGCGCTGGTCGGCCGGCGCGGCGGAGCGGCCGCGCGACGACGTGCTGCGCTTCGCGCTCGAGCTCGCGCGCCTCGACCTCCTCCGCGACTTCGAGGGCGTCGAGCGGCGCCTCGCCGAGGACGCTCACCGGCTGCAGACTCCCGCCGAGGGGGCGGCCCTCCACCTGCTCGTCCGCCTGGTGACCGAGAAGTGCCTGGGCCTGAAGGAGCACGCCGACCGCGTGCGCATCGGCCGCGAGGACCTCGTCGCGATGATCGACGACGTGGAGCGCCGCCTGTTCCGCGTGACGCTGGGCTGATCCCGGCCGCGGAGGAGGCGGCCGACCGGGTTGCCCGAGCGGGCGGCGACGTCAGGATCGGCGCGCGGGGGGCGTCGGGCCCCGGCGACCGGAGAAGACGATCCAGAAGAGCGCGATGACGATCGCCGCGGCGGCGACGATCCAGACCCAGCCGAACCCGGCGCTCGTGGCGGCGGCCGGATCGGCCGCCTGGGCGAGCACGAGGACGGGCGCGAGGAACGCGACGACGGCGGCCAGGACTGCCGACGGACGGGCGAGCGATGGCATGTTCCCTCCTCCCGCGGCCCGAGAGGACGCGGCACGGGCGAACGATGCGCATCGGGGGAGCGCCCGGCACGCGGGGCGCCGGGCGGCGCCGGACGGAGGGCGAGCCCGCCGCGCTACTTCTTCGGCACCTTCTCCCAGTCGGCGAGGAACTTCTTGAGGCCGCTGTCGGTGAGGGGGTGCTTCGCGAGCTGCTCGATGACGGAGTAGGGGATCGTCGCGACGTCCGCGCCGAGCCGCGCCGCCTCGAGCACGTGCACCGGGTGGCGCACCGAGGCGACGAGCACCTTCGTGTCGAAGTCGTAGTTCCGGTAGATCTGCAGGATGTCGGCGATGAGCGCCATGCCGTCCTGCGAGATGTCGTCCAGGCGTCCGACGAAGGGCGACACGTAGGTCGCGCCCGCCTTGGCGGCGAGGAGCGCCTGCACCGCCGAGAAGCAGAGCGTGACGTTCGTCTTCACGCCCTCGTCGGAGAGCACCTTCACCGCGCGGAGCCCCTCGACGATGAGCGGGATCTTGATGACCACCTGGTCGCCGTACTTGGCGTAGGCGCGCGCCTCGCGGAGCATGCCCTCGGCGTCGGTGGCGGTGACCTCGGCCGAGATGGGACCGGGGGCGAGCGCCACGATCTCCTTCAGGACCTCGTCGAACGCCCGGCCGGTCTTGGCGACGAGCGAGGGGTTGGTCGTCACGCCGTCGCACAGGCCGAGGGCGAGGGCCTTCTTGATCTCGCCGACGTCGGCGGAGTCGATGAAGAACTGCATCGTGGGCTACCTCCGGAGGGGCGTCCCATAGCGCACCGGCCCGCGCTGCCGCAAGAGGCGCGAAAGTGCTATATCGCGCGCACCCTCATGGCCAGCCGACCGAAGGCCCGCGTGGTTCGCCTCCCCCGCTCGCGCGCGAAGCGGCCCGCGCACTCCGATCGCTCCCTGCTCGACTATGGCCGGACGGTGCTCGACGCCGAGGCGCGCGCCATCGCCGCGGTGCGCCTCGATGACCGCTTCGCCGAGGCGGTCCGGTGGGTGCTCGGGTGCCGCGGCCGGGTGGTCGTGACCGGGATGGGGAAGCCCGGCTTCGTGGCGCAGAAGATCTCCGCCACGCTCGCCTCCACCGGCACGCCCTCCCACTTCGTCCACCCCGCCGAGGCGGCGCACGGCGACCTCGGCCGGATCACCAAGGACGACGTCGTCATCGCGCTGTCGAACTCCGGCGAGACCGAGGAGATCCTCCGCCTCCTGCCGGCGCTCAAGAAGATCGGCGCGCGGGTCGTCGCCGTGACGCGCGACCGCGTGAACCCGCTCGCGCGCGCCGCCGACCTCGTCCTCGCCATCGGCGACGTCGCCGAGGCCTGCCCGATGGGCCTCGCGCCCACCGCCTCGACCGCCGTGCTGCTCGCGGTCGGCGACGCGCTCGCCATGACCGTGCTCGCGAACCGGCCCTTCGAGAAGGAGGAGTACGCGCTCTTCCACCCCGGCGGGAAGCTCGGCCGCGGGCTCATGAAGGTCCGCGAGCTCATGCGCGGCGCCGAGGCGAACCCGGTCGTGCGCGAGGACCAGCCGCTCTCCGCCGCGGTGGCGCGGATGACCGAGACGCCCGGCCGGCCCGGCGCGACGAGCGTGGTGGACGCGGCGGGCAAGCTGGTCGGCATCTTCACCGACGGCGACCTGCGCCGCCTCGTCGAGCACGGCGAGACCGACTTCACGCGCCCGGTGTCCTCCTCGATGGGCCGCAACCCCCGCACCGTCCGCCCCGACGCGCTCGTGGTGGACGCCGCGCGCGTCCTCCGCCAGGCGCGCATCGACCAGGTCCCGGTGGTCGACGAGGAGGGCCGCCCGGTCGGGCTCCTCGACGTGCAGGACCTCCTCGCCGCGAAGATCCTCTGATGGCGCGCCGCCGCCCCGCCGCCCGCGCGCCCCGCCGCGCGCAGCCTCACGCCGCGCCGCGGAACGCCGCGGCCGGAGAGCGCGCGCTGCGCGCGGCGGTCGTCGAGATCTGCCGCCGGCTCCACGCCCGCGACCTCATCGGCGCGGGCGAGGGCAACGTCTCCGTCCGCCTCGGCCCGGACCGGTTCCTCGTCACGCCCTCCGGCGCCAACAAGGGCTACCTCGCCCCCGGCGATCTCGTGGTGGTGGACGGGCGCGGCGCGGTGGTGACGGGGGGCGGGCGCGCCTCGACCGAGCTCCGCATGCACCTCGCCGCCTACGCCGCGCGCGAGGACGTCGCCGCGGTCGTGCACGCGCACCCCGTCACCGCGGTCGCGCTCACGGTGGCCGGGATCCCGCCGCCGAACGACCTCGTGCCGGAGGCGGCGGTCACGCTCGGCGAGATCGCCGTCGCGCCGTTCGCCACCCCCGGGACCGACGAGGTGCCCGCCTCGCTCGCGCCCCTGTGGCCGCGCCACGACGTGGTGCTCCTCGAGCGCCACGGCGCGCTCGCCCTCGGGCGCACGCTCGACGAGGCCTTTGACCGGATGGAGACGCTCGAGCGCGTGGCGCGCGTGGCGCTCGTGGCGCGGCTCGCCGGGCGGTGCGAGCCGCTCCCCGCCGAGGCGATCGCGAAGGTGCTCGCCGCGGCCGGCCGGCCACCGCGCTAGGGCGAGCGGACCTCGAGCGCCCCGAGCTGCCGGTCCTGCACCCGCGCCAGGGCGAGCTGAGCGGCCAGCGCGCCGAGGAGCGCCATGAACATGTCCCACTGCGTGTCCCACGGGTCTCCCTGCGTCCCGAGGAACGCGTCGGCGGACTGGCCGAGCGAGAGCGCAGCGCCCCACTCCACGAGCTCGTACAGCGCGGAGACGGCGAGCGCGACGGCCGTGACGAGCACGAACAGCCAGCGCCCGCGCCGGAGCGGCGAGGTGCGGAGCAGCACCTCGCGCGCGACGAGCGCCGGGACGAAGCCCTGCGCGAGGTGGCCGAGCCGGTCGTAGGGGTTGCGCGCGAGCCCGAGCGCGTCCTGCGCCCAGAAGCCGAGCGGCACCTCGGCGTAGGTGTAGTGCCCGCCGACGCAGAGGATGGCGGCGTGGATCGCGAGCAGCGCGTACAGGAGCGGCGTGAGCGGGAACGCGCGGCGCGTGGCGACGAGCACCGGGAGCGCGGCGAGGACGGGCGCGACCTCCATGAGCCAGGTGAGCCGGTCCTTGGGGCCGATCCCTGAGACGGCGAGCGCGAGGAGCGCCACCGCGAGCGCGGCCGGGCCCGCGCGCCCCGCCGGGCGAGGGAGGGTGTCCGGGACGGCGGCGTCCGGCGGGTTGGGCGCGGCGGTCGGTGGCATGGCCGCATCGTCCCGTGCAGGAAGCGCTCCGTCAATCTGCACCGGATCCGGAGCCCCCGGCTCCCACGCGCGGAGGCGCCCCGACCCATGCAACGACCGAAGCGAGAGCTCGAGTGCGGCGAGCTGCTGCACGGCCACCCCTGCCCGCCGCTCGCGCTCGGCCTGCGGGCCGGCCACGCCGCGCTCGGCGCGCTCGAGACCCCGCGCGCCGTGGAGCGCGAGCTGTTCGCCATGGTCGAGGTGGGGGGTGATCACTACGGCCAGGGCTTCGCGGACGGTGTACAGGTCGCGACGGGGTGCACGTTCGGCAAGGACCTGATCGTCCGCGTGCCGCACGGCAAGCTCGGCCTCACGCTCGTCGACCAGCGACGCCGCAGGGCCGTCCGCGTCGCCGTGCGCGGCGAGGTGGACGAGGCCCTCGAGTCGAGCGAGTGGTTCCGCGTCTGCGAGGCCAGGGGACAGCCCTGGGCGCCGGTGCCGGACGAGGTGCTGGAGCCGCTCCTCGGCTTCGTGCGCGCGACCGCGGAGGACCGGCTCTTCTCGGTGAGCCCGGTCTTCCCCATGGAGCTCGAGGACGGGACGCCGTCCTTCCGGACGGTGCCCTGCGACGCCTGCGGCGACCGGGTCCTGCTGCCCTACGTGCGGGAGCGCGGCGAGGCGCGGCTCTGCCTCCGCTGCGCGGAGCGGAGGGCCCTCCCGCCCCGCTGAGCCTCGCCGGAGTCGCTCCCGGTCAGTCCGCCGTGGCGCGCTTCCAGGCCGGCCGGCCGCGGAGCCTTAGCACGTACGCGTCGGCCGTCGGCATGCCCTCGAGGCCGCAGAGGAACCTCCCGTACGAGAGGATCGCCGCGACGACGACGTCCACGACCGAGAGCTCGTCTCCGAGGAGGAAGTCGCGGCCCGAGAGCGCGGCGTCCACCGCCTTCGCGGCGGCGTGGAACCGGGCCGCGCTCCGCTCGACGCACGCGCGGTCCCGCTCCGGCTCGGCCTTCTTCAGCTCCGCGGCGAGCGGCGCGAGCGGCGGCTCGAGCTCGGACAGCGCGAAGCACAGCCACTGGTAGGCGAGCGCGCGTCCCGGGGAGCCGGGGGGCGGCAGGAGCCTCCCCTCGCCGTAGCGCTCCGCGAGCCAGAAGCAGATCGCGCCGGACTCGAAGATGCGGACCTCGCCGTCCTCCAGCACCGGCACGTGGCCGAGCGGATGGCGGGCGAGGTGCTCGGGGGTGCGCGTCTCGGCCTTCGCCGGATCGAGCCGGACGAGCTCGTAGGGGATGCCGAGCTCCTCGAGGACGATGCGGGGGCGCGAGGCGCGGGTGCGGGGAGCGTAATAGAGCTTGGGCATGGCCGTCCGTTGTAGCCGCGCGGCCGCGGCCGCGCGAGGCATCATCGGCTCATGCGGGCCGACTGGGCGGCCGCGATGCGCCGCTCCACCTCGCCGGTCGCCATCATGAGACCATCCGTGTAGGGACCGTTCGGCTGCACCTCGCCCACCCGCTTCCACAGGGCGCGCGCTCGCTCGAGCTGACCGATGTTCCCGTTCGCCGTCTCCGCGAGGGCCAGGCCGAGGAAGTACATGGCGTCGGGCTGGTCGGGGATCCGCGCGAGCACCTCCTCGTGGTCGGCGATGGCCCCGGGCGCGTCCCCCGCGAGGAGCTTCGCGTTCGCGCGCTGGATGCGCGCCCCGATGGACGGCTCGAGCGCCGCGCGGTAGCAGAACGCCGCGCCCGCCCCGTCCTTGCGCCGCGCGCGCGCCTCTGCCGCGCGCACGAGCGGCTCGAAGCCGCGCTTCTCGGAGCGCGTGCACTCCTGCTTCACCGCGGGGCTGGGCTCCCTGGCGCGCACGGCCGCCGGGAGCGCCAGGTAGTCCTTCCAGGCCGGCTCCGCGACCGCGATCGCCTGGTCGTACCAGCCGATCGCGTCCGCGTAGCGGCGCTCCTGGTAGTAGAGGTCTCCGAGCGCGCGCAGGATCTCGAGCGGCTTCGGCGCGGTCGCGAGCTGCCCCTTCATCGCCTCGACCTGGGCGAGGAGCTGCGAGGACGACGGGAGCCCCTGCGGCTCACCGGCCCCGGGCGCCGGCGCGGCAGGCGCGCCCGCCGGCGGCGGCGCGGCGGGCGAGGGC
>NZ_JALCYX010000055.1:0-28952 GCF_022690695.1 Anaeromyxobacter sp. SG17 | reverse complement strand
ACGGGCCTGCGCCGAGAGCGCGTCGATCTTCTCGCGCGCGCCGGCGAGCGCGGCCTCCGCGTCGGCGGTTCGCGCGCGCGCGTCCTCGAGCTCGCGCTCGAGCCGCCCCACGTCGGCGCGGGCCGCGGAGCCGGAGGTCGCCGGCGCGGGCAGCTCGTCGAGGAGGGGGATGCCCGCGGCGCGGAGGAGGTCTGCGCTCGCGCCGCGGACGGGGGCGCGCGGAGCCGGCCGGGCCGCCCGGGCCGGCGCAGCGTCGTCCGGCCGGTCGTGCTCACGGAAGGGCGGGCGGTCGTCGTCGCCCTCGGGGAGCCCGAGCGAGTCCGGCCCGTCGGAGAGCGCGTCGAGCCCGAGCTCGGGCTCCCCGCCGTCCGCGGGCGCGCCGGTCTCGAGGACGCCGTCGTCGAGGCGGAACGGCTCGCCGTCCTCGGGCTGCGGCAGCCCGAGCTCCAGGTCGAGCCCTTCGTCCTCGCCCGCGGTCCGCGGGGCGGCGAGCTCCTCGAACGCGTCGTCGAGCAGGCGCAGCTCGTCGTCCGCGCCCGCGCTGCGCGGGCTCTCGACCGGCTCGTCCGGGAGCGCCGACAGGTCGAGCGCGGGGAGATCCTCCACCGGCTCGTTGGGGAGCGCCTCGAGGCCCATCGCGTCCTCGAGGCTCACGAGCTCCTCCTCCTCGAGATCGTCGGCCGGGCGCGGGATGTCGTACTCGTCTGCCGGCTCCGGCGCGCCGGCGACCCGAAGCACGGCGTCCACGAGCGCCTCGGTGGCGTACGGCTTGAAGAGGTACTCGTCGGCGCGGACCTTCAACGCGCGGTGCTTCTCGAACGTCTCCTCGGTGGCCTCCGCGCTCGTGAGCACGAGCGGGATCGACTTGAGGGCGTCGTCCTTCTTGAGCCGCTGGCAGACGAGGTAGCCGCTCATGCCCGGGAGCTCGACGCAGAGCACCACGGCCTGCGGGCCCCACTCGCGCGCGAGGTCGAGCCCCTCCTTGCCGTCCCCGGTGGCGCGGACCTCGAAGCCTTCGGACTCGAGGGCGTCGGTGAGCGCCGACGCGAGGGCGGCGTCGTTCTCGATGAGGAGGATCTTCGTGGGCATCGCGCGTTCCGGGAGGGGCGGGACGGGGCGCGGCGATGAGGCAACCGCGCGGAAAAGGCTGGGAAACTCTACCCCAGCCCGGGCGCGGATCAAAATGCGCGGCTAATGAGAGGCGTCGGCCTGCGCAGTCTGGACGAGATCGAAGAGCTGAGCTTCGTCGAGGTCGGAGACGAGGGAGTAGACGATCTCGTCCTGGCGCCAGACCGCCACGTTGTAGCCGCGGGCGGTCGCGATCTTGACCTTGTGCGGCCCGATCTTCACCTCGCGCCCGGACGCGTCGAACCGGCCGTCGGGATCGTCGACGATGAACAGGCCGGCCTGGCCGCGGGGGAGCTGGTAGCGGATGTAGGCGGCCGGCCACGCGCCGATGTGCGACAGGCGCGCGCCCAGCACCTGCACGCCGGCGGCGCGGAAGCGTGGCGGAGCCGGGTTGAAGTCGAGCTTCCCGGCGAACCAGCCGGGGATGCCGCTCTCGGGATCGGTGAAGGTCACCTCGAGCGGGAGCTCGCGGTGGTGCTTGCGGATCGCGTCCTCCAGGAGCGGGCTGCCGCCGTGGCCGAGGGGATCGAGCCAGAGCACGAGCAGGACGCCCGCGACGCAGGCGGCGAGGGTGGCGATCGGGATGGGCGCGAGGGCGCGGCGCCAGAGCGGCTTGCGGCGGCGCGCGAGGGCCCCCTCGATGCGGGTGCGGAGCGCGGGCGGGGCGCGGCCGGAGGGTGCGTCCTCACCGAGCGCCTCGCGGAGCTTCGCGCGCAGCGCGGCGCGCATCCGGGCCTGCCGCTCGACGAGCGCGCGGCAGCGCGGGCACGCGGCGAGGTGGACGTCCATCTCGGACCGCTCGCGCTCGTCGAACTCGCGGTCGAGGTACGGATCGACCGAGCGCTCGACGTCGCTGCATTCGAGGGCCGCGATGAGCGTGGGTTCGATCGCCATGGGCGCGTTCCGCCGGGGCCTTACGCCGACTTGCCGCGGCGCTTCCGATACGTCTCGAGGTCGATGCTGCCGTCTTCCCCGACCTCCTGCAGCACGCCCGAGACCACCGCGTAGCTCGCGAGCGCCTTCTGGAGGAGGCGCCGCCCGCGGTACAGGCGGCTCATGACGGTGCCCACCGGGACGTCCAGGATCTCGGCGATCTCCTTGTACGAGAACTCCTGGAGGTCCGCGAGGATCACGACGAGCCGGAAGTCGATGGGGAGCGAGTCGACGGCCTTGAGCACGTCGTCGGACAGCAGCCGGTCGAAGAAGTACTGCTCCGGGTTCGCGGCGAACTCCGCCGCCTCCCTCGACACGAACCGCTCGTGCACGGCGTCGCGCTCGGATCCCTCGACGATGTTCCGCTCCTTCACCGACCGCCGGTAGCGGTTGATGAAGGTGTTCGTCAGGATCTTGAACAGCCAGGCCTTCATGTTGGTTCCTCGCTCGAACTTCTCGAAGAACCGGTAGGCCCGCAGGAACGTGTCCTGGACGAGATCCTCCGCGTCGCGGTCGTTCTTGGTGAGCCGGAGGGCCGCGGAGTACAGCGGGTCGAGGTGCTTGAGCGCGAGCTCCTCGAACTCGCCACGCGTGAGATCGGTCTGTCTCAGATCGAACATCAGGGGTTCGTGTCTCCCACCCGGGTTCTATTCCGCTCGTCCGTGCTCCGCTTCCCTCGTACCACGACCCAGGGAACGAGCAGCCGGCCGAAACGATTCCCGCGCCTCACCCCCGCGCCCGGTCGCCAGGGGTGCATGCAGTCGAGATGACGGAAAGGACCCGCGAATTCTAATCGGCCCTGAGGGGGTACGCATGCCTCCGAGGCGCGAGCCGGAGCGGAGGCACGGGCGCGGAGGCGGGCGCCTGGCCGGCCGCCTGCGTGGTATGACCGCGGGCCGCGAGATCGTACCCTCCGCCCGGGCGACGCCGCGCGCCACGCTTAGATAGAACGCCGAATGCCGAAGCTCCTCTTCGCGGACGACCGCGGAAACGTCTACGACCACCCCGAGCTCGACGCCGCCGTGCGGAGCGGCGACGAGATCCTCGCGACGCGCGAGCGCCCGCTCGACCTCCCCGAGGGGGCGTCCCTCTGCATGCTCCCGGGCCGGCGGCCCGTGGGCCTCGATCCGGCGACGGGCGAACCGATCGTCCTCCACGAGGTCAAGATCGGGCGCAGGAGGGTGAAGCCGCACGCCGTGGGCGCCACCTTGCCGCCGGGGTACACGCGGACGTTCCTGCCAGCCGCGGCCAGGGCGGCCCTCCCCACGACCGGCGAGGCGCCGATCCTCCCGCAGTGGGCGTACACGGCCGCGGCCCTCGGCGCGCGCGGTCCCGTCGCGTGGGCCCTGCACACGGATCGCCGGAGCCACTGGAGCCCGGCCGCGCACTCGACCGAGGAGCTCCCCGACCTCGTCGCGCGCACGCTCGAGGAGTCCGACAACCCCATCTACCGGCAGCTCGCGCGCTGCGCGCTCGAGTGGCGCTGCTTCACCGCGCAGAACACGTTCTACGGCCGGGACGAGGGGGCGATCCCGGCGTCGGCGTCGTGCAACGCCTCGTGCGTCGGCTGCCTCTCCGAGCAGCAGGAGGGGATGCCGCCCTCGAGCCACGAGCGGATCGCGCAGGCGCCGACCGCGGACGAGATGGCGGAGGTGGCCCTGCGCCACCTCGCGCGCGCGACGGGGCACGTGATGGTGAGCTTCGGCCAGGGCTGCGAGGGGGAGCCGCTCACGCGCTGGAAGGAGATCGAGCGGGCGCTCCGGCGCGTGCGGGCGGAGACTCCGCGCGGCTCGCTGCACGCGAACACGAACGGCTCGCTCCCGGCCGCGCTCGGGAAGCTCTGCGACGCGGGGCTCGACTCGGTGCGGATCTCGACGAACTCGGCCTCGCCCGACCTGTACGCGGCGTACTACCGCCCGAGCGGCTACGGCCTCGAGGACGTCGTGCGCTCGCTCCACGTCGCGAAGGCGAAGGGCGCGTACGTCGCGCTGAACCTGCTCACCTTCCCGGGCGTCACCGACCGCGAGGGCGAGGCGGAGCGGCTGTGCCGGCTCGTCGCCGAGACGGGTGTGGACCAGGTCCAGACGCGGCCGCTCGCGCTCGATCCGGACGTCTACGCGGAGCTCGCGCGAGGCCGCGGCGGGGCGGGACGCGCCCTCGGGATCCGGCGACTCGTGGCCGAGCTGAAGGCGGCGCGGCCGGGGCTCGTCGTGGGGAACTTCTCACGCGCGCGCGAGGAGCGCGCGCGCACGGGCCGGCGCGCGAGGCGCGCCAGGGCGGAGGCGCGATGAGGGCAGTCGGCAGCGCGGTGCGCGGCGAGGCGGAGCTGGAGCTGCGCAAGGACCTCGCGCGCCACCTGCGCGCGGGCCATCCGTGGGTGTTCCGCAAGGCTGTGGAGCGGGCGCCGAAGGGGCTCCCCGCGGGCGCCATCGTGGACGTGACCGAGGAGGGGCGGTTCGTCGCGCGCGGCTACTACGATCCGCACTCCGCCATCTCCGTGCGGATCCTGACGCGGGAGCCCGCCGAGGCCATCGACGCGGCGTACTGGCGCCGCCGGATCGCGCGCGCGATCGCGCTCCGGCGCGAGCTCGTCCACGGCACGACCGGCTTCAGGCTCGTGCACGGCGAGTCGGACGGGCTGCCCGGCGTCGTGGCGGATCGCTACGACACCTTCGCGGTGCTGAAGCTCTACTCCGCCGGCCTCACCCCCCACCGCGCGGCGATCGTGGAGGCGCTGCGGGCGGAGGCCGAGGGGCTCGCCGGCGTGTTCGGACGGGACGAGATCCCGCGCGACGACCTCGACGACGCCGACGCCGGGGCGCCGCAGGGCCGCGTCCTGTGGGGCGCGGAGCCGCCGGAGCGGATCGCCTACGACGAGCACGGGATGCAGGTGCTCGTGGACGTGCGGCGCGGGCAGAAGACCGGCCACTTCCTCGACCAGCGCGAGAACCGCCGCCGCGTGCGCGCGCTCGCAGCGGGGCGGCCGGAGGCGCTGAACCTGTTCAGCTACACGGGAGGCTTCTCGGTCGCGGCCGCGCTCGGCGGCGCGCGTCACGTCGTGTCGGTGGACGTGGACAGGGACGCCATCGCGCTCGCGCGCGAGAACTTCCGCGCGAACGGCCTCGACCCGGCCGATCACGCGTTCGCGACCGAGGACGCGTTCGAGCTGCTCGCCCGGTACAAGCGGGAGGGCCGCCGGTTCGATCTCGTCGTCTGCGATCCCCCGGCGTTCGCGAAGTCGCAGAAGGCGGTCGACGCCGCGCTCGCGGGCTACGCGTCCCTGAACCGCGCCGCGCTCGCCGTGCTCGCCCCGGGCGGCCTGCTCGTCACCGCGAGCTGCTCCGCGCGCGTCTCGGCCGAGCAGTTCACCGAGGCGGTGAAGGAGGCCGCGTACAAGGCGAAGCTGGAGCTGCAGCTCGTCGAGGAGACGCGGCAGACCCCGGACCACCCGGTGTCCCTCCAGTTCCGGGAGGGGCGATACTTGAAGTGCCTCGTGCTGCGGCGGGTGGGGTAGGGGGCGGTCGAGGTCGGGGTCGCGGTCGCGGTCGCGGGTTCTGCTACCGGCGGACCCCCTCAACCCCTCCCGATCCACTCCACCGCCCTCCGCCCCATCTCCGGCAGCCCCGCCCGGAAGAGCGCGTCCGCGTCCGGCACCGTGTCCACCTGCGCTCCCTCGCACTCCCCGGTCTGCACCCGCGCGCCGTGCTCCGGGACGAGCACGAGCACGCGCGCGCCGGCCGCCGGGCGCGGCGCGCGCTCCGGGGCGACGAGCACGAGCCGCGCGAGCTCGGGACGCGCCGCCGCGAGGGCGAGCGCGGTCTCGCAGCCGGACCCCACCCCCGCGAGCGCGATGGATCCACCGGCGGTCTCGGCGAGGTGTCGCAGCGCGGCGAGGGCGTCGTCGAGCGCGCGCGCGGGATCCGGCGCGCCCTGCGAGGCGCCGACGCCCCGGTGCTGGAACCTGAGCGAGGGGTGCCCCGCGCGCGCCGCGCTCCAGGCGAGCTCGGCCACGGGCGGCGCGTCCATGCCGCCGCCGCCGAGGGGCGGGCAGACGAGCAGCGCCGGGCGGCGTGACCCGCGGTGATAGAGCGCCTCGAGCACGAGCCCCTGCACGTCCACGAGCGCGGGCCGCTCCAGGAACTGGCCGGTCATGACCATGCGGAGGCGATTGTAGCCGCGGCGCCGGGGCGACGCGCAGCGCGCGCGCCCGGGCGGCCCGGAGCGGCGCGTCAGCCCGCGGCCGCTCCGACCGGCGACGACCACGAGCCCGGCTTGAACAGCCGGAAGAGCGTGTCGTAGTCCACCGGCTTCGTGAGGTGCTGGTCGAAGCCGGCGGCGATGGCGCGGCGCCGGTCCTCCGGCTGCCCGTAGCCCGTCACGGCGACGAGCTTCACGCCCTGGCCGAGCGCGCCGCGGACCCGCCGCGCGACCTCGTAGCCGTCGAGCCCGGGCAAGCCGATGTCCACGAGCATCACGTCGGGGTGATCCGAGAGGGCGCGCGCGACGCCGCGGAGCCCGTCCTCGACCGCGTCGACCTCGTGGCCGAGGTGCTCGACGAGCAGGCGGAGCGCGTCGCGGTTGTCCTCGTTGTCCTCCACGACGAGGACGCGGAGCTTGCCCGCGCGCGGCTCCTGGCGGGGCAGGGGCCGCTCCCCCGCCTCGGTGACCGCGGCGATCGGGAGCGACACCTCGAACTCGCTCCCCAGGCCCGGCCCCGGGCTCCGCGCCTCGACGGTGCCGCCGTGCTGGTCGACGAGCCGCTTCACGAGCGCGAGGCCGAGCCCCAGCCCACCCTGGGCGCGGTCGATGGTCGTCGCGGCCTGGGTGAACGGCTCGAAGATGCGGGAGATCATCTCGGGCGGGATGCCGATCCCGTCGTCGCAGACGCGGATCGAGGCCTTCTCGTTGCGCCGGGCGACGAGCACGGTGACGCGCCCGCCGGAGGGCGTGTACTTGAGCGCGTTCGCGAGGAGGTTCGCGACGATCTGCTCCACGCGGACCGAGTCGGCGTGGACGGGGACGCGCTCGCGCCAGAGGGACACCGCGAGGTCGAGCCCCTGGAGCCTCGCGGCCTCGGCGAGCCCCGCCACCGCCTCGCCGACGATCTCGTTGAGGTCGACGACCTCGCGCCGCAGCGTGATCTGCCCGCGGGTGACGCGCGAGACCTCGAGCAGGTCGTCGACGAGCCGCGCGAGCCGCCGCGCCTGGCGGTCGATGATCCCGCGGGGGCGCTCGTCGTCGGAGGCGCGGACGAGCGGCAGCGCGAGGAGGATCGCGCCGAGCGGGTTGCGCAGCTCGTGGCCGAGCATCGCGAGGAACTCGTCGCGGGCGTCCACCGCGCGTCCGAGCTGGCGCATGAGGTCGCGCGCGGCGTACTGGCGGCGGCGGTTGCGTACCGCGAGCTTCACCGCGCCGAGGAGGGTGAGGACCTGCGCGGGCCGCTCGACGAGCGTCACGTTGCCGAGCGCCTCGAGGGTCTCCGGCGCAGGCGACGCGGCGGGCAGGCGCAGGCCGGCGGGGCACAGGACGATGACCGGCAGGTCCGACCACGCCTCCTGCAGCCCGAGCGCGCCGGAGAGCTCGGTGAGGGCGTCCGGGCCGAGGGCCTCCGCCTCGAGCACCAGCGCCGCCGCGCCGCGGCCGAGCTCGCTGGCGAGCGTGGTCGTGTCGGAGAGGGAGACGACGTTCAGCCCCGCGCGGCGCAGCGCCGGCCCCGCCAGGTCGGCGCCGTGGGCGGTGGGCATGAGCAGGAGGACCCGGTCTTCGAGCTGCGAACCATCGTTGCCCATCGAATGCCTCCGGTCCCCGCCTCCGCCGCCCCGCAGGGCGCCCGCACCCCGCCGCCGTGGGTCGATAGCTCGCTTACCCGCACCGCGTTGTCGAGGGGCCTACCGAGGTTCCGCCCCAAGGAGGAGACGGTGCGGTCGCGCTCGACGTGTGGCGCGACCCATGCTCGGATCCGGCCCACCTGCTCCGGAGGTCCACGTGATCCGCCCGCTGCTCGTCGCCACCGCGCTCGCGCTCCTCGTCCCCGCCCTCGCGGGCGCGCGCGGACCCTCGACGGCCGAGGAGCGCCGGCGCGCGGTGCAGACCACGCGCAAGCTCGAGAAGGACCCGCTCGCGCGCGACGCGAACGACTCCCGCCGCTGGCTCCTCGACTGGATCGTCGCGATCCCCGACGTCCAGGTGCGGAGCTGCTCGGGTCCGCTGGACGTCCTCGTGGAGGACTCCGGCCCTCACGGGCGGGCTCTGTACCTCCAGTCCATCTTCGGGATGGCGACCTACCTCATCGAGCACCCGCGCGCCAAGGACGACTGGGTGGCGGTCCAGACCGCGGGCATCGAGAGCGTGCTCAGGGCGTACCGCTCCCTCCTGCGGGCCGACCCCGAGGCGCGGCGCGACGAGCTCGACGCGCTCCTCGACACGCAGAAGCGAGGGCGGCTCGCGCAGCTCGTCGAGGACTCGATGGCCGAGTGCGGCAAGCCGCCCAAGGACGAGGGGATGGGGCCGGCGCCGCGCGGGTCGATCTGACGGACGCGGCCGCTCGCCTCGATCTCCCCCGCTCGTGCTTCGCGCCCCGAGGGCGGCTCAGCGCCGCGCGCCGGGCAAGAGGCCCATCCGGACGGCGAGGACGAGCGCGAGCAGGATCTGAAGGCCGAGGAGCAGCGTGAGCCGGAGCCACGCGGGCACCCGCCCCGGCCGGAAGCGGGTCGAGGGATCGGCCGGATCGCGCAGGACGAGCGCGGTCTCCGGGGAGAGCGGCCCCGCCGCGACGGAGCGGAACGCCGCGAGGAGCGGCGCGAGCGCCGCCGCGCCGAGGACGAGCGCGCCGAGCAGCGCCAGGAGGGGCGGGTTCTCCACCTCGGGCGCCGCGCGCGGCGCGGCGATGGCGAACAGCGAGACGAGGCCGTTGTTCGCGGCGTGGGCGGCGACGGCGGGCCACAGCGAGCCCGAGCGCCACGCGAGCCACCCGAACACGGCGCCGAGCACGAGCAGGGCCGGGAAGCGGACCGGGTCGAGGTGGATGACCGCGAAGAGCAGGCTCGAGCCGGCGATCGCGACGGCCGGCGCACGCCGCGCGAGCAGCGTCGTCTGCAGGTACCCGCGAAAGGCGATCTCCTCGCACGGCGGGGCGACGAACGTCGCGACGACCGCGAGGAAGACGCGCTCGGCGAGCGGGCGATCGAAGAGCTTCGCGACGTCGAAGGTCTCGATCCAGGAGCGCGGCATGACCTGCTGCGCGGCCGCCATGACGGCCATGGCGAGGAGGGTCCCGGCGACGCCGCAGAGCGCGCCCAGCACCACCGCGGCGGGGCGCACGCGCCCGAGCCGGAGGTACGGGACGGCGCGCAGGTTGGAGCCCAGCGTGAGCACGAGCGCGGGCAGGAGGAAGACGAACAGCTCCGACCAGACGAGGCCGGCGAAGACGTGGAGCGCCTGCGCGAGGAGCCCCGGCAGGAACAGCACGAGCAGCACCCCGAAGAACGCGAGCGCGCTCTTCCTCGCCGGCCGGGGCGCGGCCGTCGGTTCGGATGGGGCGGGGCTGGGATCCACGCCCGCGCAGGATGGCATCGGGTGGGCCCGCCGCAAAGCGCTTCGAGCGCCGCCCGTCCGGGCCTTTCGCTTGCCCGGAGCGCGACGCCACCCTCGCGCCTCACGACGGGCGCGGTCCGAACGGGCAACGCTGTAAGATGGCCCGCATGAACTTCCGCAACCGCACGGTCGTCCTGTGCGTCGGCGGCGGCATCGCCGCGTACAAGGCCTGCGAGGTCGGGCGCCTCGTCGTGAAGGGCGGCGGCACGCTGCGCGTCGCCATGACGCCGGCCGCGACGCGCTTCGTCGGGCCGCTCACCTTCCAGGCGATCTCCGGCGCGCCCGTCCTCGTCGACCTGCTCGATCCCGCGGCCGACCTCGCCTACGGGCACCTCGGCCTCGCCCGCTCGGCGGACCTCGCCATCGTCGCGCCGGCCACGGCCGATCTCATCGCGCGGATCCGTGCGGGCATGGGCGACGACGGCGTGACGACCACGCTCCTCGCGATGCGGTGCCCCGTGCTCGTGGCGCCGGCGATGAACACGCGGATGTGGGCGAACGCGGCGGTCCAGGAGAACCTCGCGGCGCTCCGCGCGCGCGGGATGCACGTCGTCGGCCCGGAGGCGGGGGAGCTCGCGGACGGGGACGTGGGGGAGGGGCGCCTCGCCGACCCGGCGCAGATCGCGCTCGCGGCGGCGCGGCTCCTCGGCCGGCAGGACCTCGCCGGGCGCCGCGTGGTCGTCACCGCGGGGCCGACGCGGGAGCCCATCGACCCGGTGCGCTTCATCTCGAACCCCTCGACCGGGAAGATGGGCTACGCGGTGGCGGCGACGGCGGCGCGCCGCGGCGCGGAGGTGACGCTCGTCTCCGGGCCCACCGCGCTCGCCGACCCCGCCGGCGTCCGGGTCGTGCGCGTCGAGACCGCGGAGGAGATGGCGCGCGCGGTGGACGCGGCGGCCGGGGGCATGGATCTCTTCGTGGGCGCGGCAGCGGTGTCCGACTACCGGCCGCGCGAGGTCGCGCCGCAGAAGCGGAAGAAGTCCCCGGGGGAGGAGACGCTCGTCCTCGCGCGCACGCCGGACATCCTCGCCGGGCTCGGCGCGCGGCTCGCGGACCGTCCGGACGCGCCGGTGCTGGTCGGGTTCGCCGCCGAGACGGAGGACGTCATCGTCCACGCGCGCGAGAAGCTGAAGGCCAAGCGCTGCGATCTCGTGGTCGCGAACAAGGTGGGCGCGCCCGGCGCCGGCTTCGGCTCGGACACGAACCGGGTCGCCCTCGTCTCGTCGGGCGAGCTCGCCGAGATCGAGGGGACGAAGGAGCAGGTCGCCGAGGCGATCCTCGACTGGATCCTCCCGGTGCTCGACGGGCGGCGGCCGAAGGCGAGCTAGCAGGCCGTCGAGGAACGGCGCTTCACGGCGCCGTTCCGGAAGGCGCTCGCCAGCCACGGGGATGAGCGGGGCCGGATCGCGGTCCGTCTTCAGGCGACCAGCTTCGCGAGCGAGGACGGCAGGACGAGCTTGCCCTCGATCGCGCCGCGGAAGCTCTCGCGGGTCTCCGCCGCGATCTCGTGGGCGTCGCGGGCGAGGACGTACCGCCGCGCGGTGCGCTGCTTGAGCTGCTTGCGGAGGTCGCTCGCGAGCCGGATGTTGCGCGCCCCGGTGGCGTCCGCGCGGGCGGCCTGGCAGCGCTCGCCCTCGGTGAGCAGGCCGAGGATCGCCTCGAGCGCGAGGCCGTTCGTCTCGGTGACGAGGTCCGGCTCGAGCACCAGGTTCCGCTCGGGCGCGAGCAGCGAGCGCGACACGTGGTGGAACCGGGTCATGCGCGCGCTCGCCAGGAGCGAGCGGAAGAGCTGCTTCGAGACGCCGAAGGGGAGCACCGACGCGCCCGCGAGCGTCCGGTCCAGGAAGGCGTCGTGCTCGCGCAGCGCGCGGGTCGAGACCTGCCGGGCGAGCCGCGACAGCGTCCGGTCCATGCGCTGGTCGTAGCGCAGCTCCCAGTAGGCGTGGCGCGTGTTCGTCTTGTGGAACGAGGCGACCGTCTTGAACGGGACGTAGTAGTTGTGGGCGACCGTGTCGGCGGAGAGGTGGGCGAGGAAGCCGAGCGCGAACGCCTGCTCCGCGCCGGGCTTCGCTTGCTTGAAGACGTTGAAGCCCACGCGCCAGTTGTGACAGTGGTACAGGTACCTGGCCATGTTCTTGCCGACCACGATGTCCGCCGCGAGCGACCCGTACAGGAAGTCGTGGCCGAAGTCCTGGAGCAGGCCGCGCATCGAGGGCTGCACCGCGCCGAGGCTGGCGAGCGCCTGCGCCGAGAAGCTGAGGTGCGCGAGCGGGCCCCACGCGTGGGCCTCGGACGGTAGGAACAGGACGAGCAGCGCGACGACGGCAAGTGGCAGGGTGGCGAGCAGGCGCTTCGTGGTCATCTGGTCGGGATTCTAGGTTCCGGATCAGTCGCGTCGCAACGCGCGGATCCGTATTTCTCGTGGGGTCGAGCGGCCGTGAGCAAGCACGTCGGGCAGGGGAGCGAGGAGCTCGCGCGAGTCGCCGAGGAGGCGCTTCGCCACCTCACGTGGCTGCGCTCCGCGGGCGTCGCCGAGATCCCCGAACCGGTGTTGCCGCCGTCCACCTCGAGGGAGCCGCCGCCGCAGGGAGCGATTCGAGCCGCCCCGACCGCCCCGGCCGCGCCACCTCCTCCCGGCGTGGGGAGCTCGCCGGCGCCCTCCGAGGGCGAGTACTCCCTCGCCGGCAAGGGGTGCGGCAGCCCCGCGCTGCTCGCGCTGCGGCAGGACCTCGGCGAGTGCACGCGCTGCAAGCTCGCCGGAGGCCGGACGCACCTCGTGTTCGGCGTGGGCAACCCGCAGGCGGAGCTGATGTTCGTCGGCGAGGGGCCGGGGGCCGACGAGGACGCGCAAGGAGAGCCCTTCGTCGGCAAGGCGGGGCAGCTCCTCACCCGGATGATCGAGGCGATGGGCTTCCGGCGCGAGGACGTCTACATCGCGAACGTGGTGAAGTGCCGCCCCCCCGGGAACCGCAACCCCGAGCCGGACGAGATCGCGGCGTGCGAGCCGTTCCTGCGCCGGCAGATCGACGCCATCTCACCGAAGGTGATCGTCGCGCTCGGCAAGTTCGCGGCGCAGACCCTGCTCCGCGACCCGACGCCCATCAGCAGGCTCCGCGGTCGCTGGTCGACCTACGGCGGCGTGAAGCTCATGCCGACGTTCCACCCGGCCTATCTCCTCCGCAGCCCGGAGGAGAAGAAGAAGGCGTGGGAGGACCTGCAGCTCGTCATGAAGGAGCTCGGGCGGCCCACGCCGCGGAGGTAGCCATGCGCCTTCTCTCGAGAGCGCGCCTCACCGTCGCGGCCACGGCCGCGATCGCGGCGGCGCTCGCGCTCGCCGCCCCCGTCGCGCCGCCCGCTGCCGGCGCGCAGCGGGTGCTCACGCTGGAGATCCGCGGTCCGATCACCGGCGGGACCGCGGAGTACGTCGAGGCGGGGCTCGCGAAGGCGCGCGAGGGCGGCTACGCGGCGCTCGCCGTCACCCTCGACACGCCGGGCGGCGCGCTCGACGCCACCCGCGAGATCGTGCAGGCGATGCTCGCCTCGCCCACCCCGATCGTCGTGTGGGTCGGCCCCGCCGGCGCGCGGGCGGGCTCGGCGGGCGTGTTCCTCACGCTCGCCGCGGACGTCGCGGCGATGCACCCGACCTCCAACATCGGCGCCGCCCATCCGGTGACCGGCTCCGGCCGCGACGTCGCGGAGGAGGCCGGCAAGGACATGGCGAAGAAGGTGGAGAACGACACCGCCGCCTTCGCGCGCAGCGTCGCGGCCGCCCGCGGCCGGAACGCCGACTGGGCGGAGCGCGCGGTCCGCGAGAGCGTCGCCATCACCTCGGCCGACGCGGTGAAGCAGCGCGTCGTGGACTTCACCGCGCCGGACCTCCGCTCCGCGCTCGACGCCGCGGACGGGCGCAAGGTGAAGACCTCCGCCGGAGAGAGCACGCTGCGGACCCGCGGCGCCGCGCTCGAGCCCTACGAGAAGACGCTCCGCCAGAAGCTCCTGTCCTTCCTCGCCGACCCGAACGTCCTCGCGATCCTCATGCTCGTCGGCACCCTCGGGATCGCGCTCGAGCTGTACCACCCCGGCTCCTTCGTGCCGGGCGTCGTCGGCGCGTTCGCGCTCTTCCTCGGCTTCATGGGGATGCGGGTCATCCCGGTGAACGCGGGCGCGGTGATCCTCCTGCTCGTGGGGGCGGCGCTCCTCGTCGTGGAGGCCTACGTCACGACCCACGGCCTCGCGGGCCTCGGAGGGACGGCGTGCCTCGTGCTCGGCCTGCTCTTCTTCGTGGATCAGGCCTCGCCCGACTACCGCTTCGCGCCGGGCGCGCTCCGGATCTCCCCCTGGATCGTCTGGCCCACGCCCATCGCGGTCGCGCTCGCGCTCGGCTTCATGGCCTGGAAGATCGCCGCGACGCGGCGGCGCCCGCTGCAGCTCGGGGCGCCCGGCCTCCTCGGCAGCGCGGGCGAGGCGCTCTCGGACGTCGGCCCGGCCGCGGGCGAGGTCTTCGTCCACGGTGAGTACTGGCAGGCGCGCAGCGCGCTCCCGATCCCGAAGGGGGCGCGCGTCCGCGTCGTCGCGGTCGACGGTCTCACCGTGAAGGTGGTCGCGGAGGCGGCCGCCGCGGGATAGTAGGGCCACGCTGCGAAGCAAGCCGCTCCACGAACGGTCCTGGAGGTCCAGACGTGCCGCTCATCGGAATCGCCATCCCCATCGCCGTCGTCCTGCTCTGGTTCCTCTCCGGCATCCGGATCATCAACGAGTACGAGCAGGGCGTGATCCTGCGGCTCGGCCGGTTCGCCGGCATCCGCACCGCGGGGCTCAAGTGGATCATCCCGTTCATCGACCGGATGATCATCATCGACATGCGCATCACCGCGGAGCAGGTGCCGCCGCAGGACGTCATCACGCGGGACAACGTCTCCGTGAAGGTGAACGCGGTCATCTACTTCCGCGTGCTCCAGGCGGACCGCGCCTTCCTCCAGGTGACGGACTTCCTGTTCGCGACGAGCCAGTTCGCCCAGACGACGCTCCGCTCCGTGCTCGGCCAGGTGGAGCTCGACGACCTCCTCAGCCAGCGCGACAAGATCAACCGCCAGCTCCAGGAGATCATCGATCGTCACACCGAGCCGTGGGGCGTGAAGGTCACCGCGGTCGAGGTGAAGCAGGTGGACCTCCCGGACGAGATGCGGCGCGCGATGGCGAAGCAGGCCGAGGCGGAGCGAGAGCGGCGCTCGAAGGTCATCGCGGCCGAGGGCGAGTACCAGGCCGCCGAGAAGCTCGGCCAGGCCGCCGACGTCATCGCCCGCTCCCCCGGCGCGCTGCAGCTCCGCTACCTCCAGACCCTCGTCGAGATCGCCGCGGAGAAGAACTCCACCGTGGTGTTCCCCCTCCCCATCGACCTCGTGAAGCCGTTCCTCGACCTGGGGAAGCTCCCGGCCGCGAAATAAGTCCGCGGCGCGCGCGTAGAGCGATCCGTCCCTCTGGGGAGAGAGGACCGGCGGGGGGTGTCCGGCGCACGGGCCGGGCATCCCTCGGCCGCTTTTCGTCCGATCGGGAGCCTCCATGCGCCTCGCCCTCGCGGCCGTCGCCGCCGTCGCCACCCTCTCCGCCGCCACGCCCGCCCTCGCTCGCGGACGCCTGGACGGCGACGGGAACGTCACCACCGAGCAGCGCGAGACCGGCGCCTTCGATCGCATCTCGCTGCGCGGCGCCGTCGACGCGGTCGTGAAGGTCGGTCCGCCACGCGCGGTGTCGGTCGTGGTCGACTCCAACCTCCAGCCTCACGTCCGCGCGCGCGTCGAGGGCAGCACGCTCGTGGTGGACACCGATGACGACGTCCGGCCGTCCCGCGAGGCGCGCGTCATCGTGACCGTCCCGGAGCTCCGGGCGCTCGAGACCCGCGGCTCGGGCGAGGCGGTCGTCGACGGCGGCAAGGGAGACCTCGCGCTCGACACGACCGGCTCGGGCGAGATCCGCTGGCGGGGCGAGGCGGCGCGGCTCGAGGTCACGACGAGGGGCTCGGGCGAGATCACCCTCGCGGGCAAGGCGGAGACCCTCGTCGGGCGCACGATGGGGTCGGGCGACATCCGCGCGCGAGAGCTCACCGCGCACGACGCCGACGTCCGTACGTCCGGGTCGGGCGCCGTGGAGCTGACGCTCGGTGGCGGAGCCCTCCGCGCGCGCACGAGCGGCTCGGGTGACGTGACGTGGCACGGCGAGGGGCGAGTGGAGGAGGCGAAGTCCGCGGGGAGCGGCAGCATCTCGCGCGGAGGCTAGTGGCTGGAATGCGAGAGGCCGCCCCGCGACGGGACGGCCTCTCGATGCCGGGACCCGCTCGTGCTTGAAGCGCTCAGCAGGAGCGGAGCAAAGACTGCTCGCCTCCGAGCCTGTCGAAGGGCGAGCGGTGGGCCGGGTCGACTCGAGCGATCAGCGCCATCAGTCCGCCGGCGGCGTGAAGGGCGGCGGCGGCACGTAGCAGCAGGTGCACGCGGTCGCGTCCTTCTCGTCGCAGATCCAGAGATCTCCCTGGCCCCACACGTGAACGTAGACGTAGTCGGAGTGGGGGTTACCCGATTTGCTGCCGGCCATCCGCTTCCAGCCCGGCGCCTTGCCGTTCGCCTCGGTGTACTTGATGGCGGTGCCGTCCGGGACGACGAGCGCGTCGATCTGCTCGCCGTCGCCGTTCCCGTCCTCGACGCCGCCGATGCCAGGGCACCCGTTGTAGAGCTTGAGGCCGTGCCCATCCGCCGACTGCAGGAGGAAGAAGCCGTCCGGATTCTGCGGCGTGGCCTCGTTCTTCGTGCCCGGAGCGGTCGACCACCCGCCCGGAACCCCATCGAACTTCTCGGGCTGCGCCGCCGGGTTCCACGTCTCGGGGCACGAGGGTGGCAGGTGGGCCGCCGCCAGGGTCGGTAGCGTCAGCATCGCGCCCATCGCACAGCCGAACACGCCCGTCCTCACTCGCTGACTCCAGTTCATCCCCCGACCTCCTCCGTTCGCCGGGTCTCCATGGCCCGTCGGCCCGAGGCTGTGCGTCGCGGAGGCCCGGCGCATCCCCCGCCGACGGCGACGCGCGGCGAATTCGACGGTCAGGTGGAGTTCATCCAAGGCGTGACCCCGGGCCATGACGCGAGACCGTGGGACTTCCCCTGCGGCGTCGCGCTCGCCGGGCTCCTGAGCGTCTTCCCATCGAGGAACGTGATGAGGGCCCAGGCAGGCGGGCGAAGGAGATGAGGCGCGCACCGCGCGCGGAGCCGACCGGCTGGCTGGGTCGAGATGGAGGACGGCGGCGCTCATGATCAGAGCTCCGCGACCACGTCTCCGTCCGGAGTCGTCCACGCCCGGCTCATCACCGGGGTGTTGTGCGCGAAGCCGACCTCTCCGCGCGGTCCGACGACGATCACGCCGCCCTCTCCTCGCACGCGACGGCCGAGCGCGGCGATGGCCTCGCGCGCCGCGTCCATGGGCGTCGCGCCGCGACCGACGCGATCCGCGACGAGGCGCGCGAGCGTGAGCTGGATGATCCGCTCGCCGTGGCCGGTGCACGACACGGCGCCGAGGAGGTCGTCGGCGTAGGTGCCGCAGCCGATGAGCGGCGTGTCGCCGATGCGGCCCGGGAGCTTGAGCTGCATGCCGCCCGTCGAGGTCGCGGCGGCGAGGTGTCCCCGCGCGTCGCGCGCGACCGCGCCGACGGTCCCGAACTTCTTCCCGGGCAAGGGCGCCCCCGCGGGCCCGGTCCCGGCCGCCGCGGCGCAGGCCTCCTCCCATCGCGCGCGCTGGCGGGCCGTCACGAGCAGCGCGTTCTCGTACGGCGGGATCCCCGCCTCGCGCGCGAACGCGGACGCGCCCGGCCCGGCGAGCAGCACGTGCTGCGACCGCTCCATCACCGCGCGCGCCAGGGTCACCGGGTTCCGCACGTCCTTCACCACCGCGACCGCGCCGCAGCGGAGCGTCTCGCCGTCCATGATCGAGGCGTCGAGCTCCACGTCGCCCGCGGCGGTGAGGGTGGCGCCGGTGCCCGCGTTGTAGGTGGGGTCGTCCTCGAGCACCCGCACCGCGGTCTCCACCGCGTCGAGCGCGCTCCCGCCGGCGAGGAGCACCGCCTGGCCCGCGTCGCAGGCCAGGCGGACGCCCTCCAGGCGCGGGGCGTCGGCGCCCCCGGATGAGGCTGGGTCATCGGAACCGAGGCTTCCGGCTCCGCCGTGGACGATGATGGCGGGCGAGGCGGCAGGGGGCATGTCGGGGTGGGCAGGTTAGAGAGGGCGCCGCGCGCGGGCAAGGCCGGCGCGGTAAAGCTTCGGTTGGCGCGCCGGATCGGCGCATCCTATGTTCCCGGGCGCCCGGAGGTCCCTCCGGAGCTCCCGACGACGAGAGGTCATCAATGCCCGGACGCGAAGTGGTCATCGTGGGGGCGGCGCGTACGCCCATCGGCTCGTTCCTCGGCTCGCTCGCGAGCGTCACCGCCCCGCGGCTGGGCGCGACCGCCATCCGGGCGGCGCTCGAGCGCGCGGGCGTCGAGCCCTCGGCGGTGGACGAGGTCGTGATGGGGAACGTGCTCCAGGCGGGCGTGGGTCAGGCGCCCGCGCGGCAGGCGGCGCTCTTCGCCGGCCTCCCGGAGAAGACGCCCTGCTGGACGCTCAACAAGGTCTGCGGCTCCGGGCTCAAGGCGGTCATCTCGGGCGCGCAGGCGATCGCCCTCGGCGACGCCGAGGTGGTGGTGGCGGGCGGGATGGAGTCGATGTCGAACGTCCCGTACTACGACCGCGCCGCGCGCACCGGCGCGCGCATGGGCAACGTCGAGCTCGTGGACGGGCTCGTCCACGACGGCCTGTGGGACGTGTACAACCAGCAGCACATGGGCATGTGCGCCGAGGCCTGCGCGACCACGCAGGGCATCTCGCGGGCCGCCCAGGACGAGTACGCGCTCGAGTCCACCCGCCGCGCGATCGAGGCGTGGCGGAGCGGCGCCTTCAAGGCCGAGATCGTCCCGGTGGAGGTCGAGGCGAAGCGTGGCGAGAAGACGCTCGTCTGGGACGACGACGGGCCCAAGAACGCGAAGCCCGACAAGATCCCGGGCCTCCGGCCGGTCTTCAAGAAGGACGGCAGCGTCACCGCCGCGAACTCGTCGTCCATCAACGACGGCGGCGCCGCGGTGGTGCTCATGAGCGCCGAGCGCGCGGCGCGCGAGGGCCGCACCGTGCTCGGCCGGCTGCGCGCCTGGGGCGGGGCCGCCCGGGCACCGGTCGAGTTCACCATCGCCCCCGCGGACGCGGTGAAGCTCACGCTCGAGAAGGCGAAGCTCGCGACGAGGGACGTCGACCTCTGGGAGATCAACGAGGCGTTCGCGGTGGTGTCGATCGCGAACAACCGGCTCCTCGACCTGGACGCGAAGAACGTCAACGTGCGCGGCGGCGCGGTGGCGCTCGGTCACCCCATCGGCGCCTCGGGGGCGCGCATCCTCGTGACGCTGCTCCACGCGATGAAGGACCTCGGCAAGCACCGCGGGCTCGCGTCGCTCTGCATCGGCGGCGGCGAGGCGGTCGCGCTCGTGGTCGAGCGCTGAGGAGCTCCCATGAACAAGCTCGTCGAGTCGGCCGACGCGGCGGTGGCGGACATCCGGGACGGCGCGACCCTCATGGTCGGCGGCTTCGGCCTGTGCGGCAACCCGGAGAACCTCATCGCCGCGCTGCACCGCAAGGGCGTGAAGGACCTCACCGTCATCTCGAACAACTGCGGCACGACGGACCAGGGCCTCGGCATCCTCCTGAAGGCGCGCCAGATCCGGAAGATGGTCTCGTCGTACGTCGGCGAGAACAAGGAGTTCGAGCGGCAGTTCCTCTCGGGCGAGCTCGAGGTGGAGCTCGTGCCGCAGGGCACGCTCGCCGAGCGCATCCGCGCCGGCGGCGCCGGCATCGGCGGCTTCTACACCGCGACGGGCGTCGGGACGCAGGTCGCCGAGGGCAAGGAGACGCGGGTCATCGACGGGCGCGAGTACCTCCTCGAGCGTCCGCTCAAGGCGGACTTCGCGCTCGTGTACGCGTGGAAGGCCGACACCTGGGGCAACCTCCTCTACCGGAAGACGACGCGCCAGTTCGGCCCGATGATGGCCAGCGCCGCGAAGATCACGATCGCGGAGGTGGAGCACGTCCTCCAGCCGGGCGAGCTCGACCCCGACGCGGTCCACACGCCGAGCGTGTACGTGAAGCGCGTCGTGAAGGGCGAGCGGTACGAGAAGTGGATCGAGCGGCGGACGGTCCGTCCGCGGCCTTCCTGAGGAGGACCGAGACATGCCGCTCACCCGCGAGCAGATCGCCGGCCGCGTCGCCCAGGAGCTCCGCGACGGCTTCTACGTGAACCTCGGCATCGGGATGCCGACGCTGGTGTCGAACTACGTGCCGCCCGGCGTGGAGGTCGTGCTCCAGTCGGAGAACGGCATCCTCGGCGTCGGCCCGTATCCGTACGAGGGCGAGGAGGATCCCGACCTCATCAACGCGGGCAAGGAGACGGTGACCGTCCTCCCCGGCGCCTCGTTCTTCTCCTCGGCCGAGTCGTTCGCGATGATCCGCGGCGGCCACGTGGACCTCGCCATCCTCGGCGCGCTCGAGGTGTCCGAGCACGGCGACCTCGCCAACTGGCTCGTGCCCGGCAAGATGGTGAAGGGGATGGGCGGCGGGATGGACCTCGTCGCCGGCGCGCGGCGCGTGGTCGTGATGATGGATCACGCGACCAAGGACGGGCGCCCCAAGGTCCTGCGGCAGTGCGCGCTGCCCCTCACCGGCCGCCGCTGCGTCTCCGCCATCTGCTCCGACCGCGCCTGGCTCGACGTCACCCAGGACGGGCTCGTGCTCCGCGAGCTCGCGCCGGGCGAGACCGTGGACTCGGTCCAGCGGCTCACCGAGCCGAAGCTCATCGTCGCGCCGGACGTGAGGACGATGAAGGTCTGAGGCGGCGCTCACCCTTCGACGGGGAATCTTGGGCCCGCTCTTCACGCTCCTCACGGACTTCGGCGCCGGCTCCGGCTACCCGGCGCAGCTCAAGGCGGTGCTGCTCGCCGCGCATCCGGACGCGCGGCTCGTGGACGTGTCGCACGAGGTGCCCGCGTTCGACGTCCTGGCCGGCGCGCTCCTCCTCGAGGCGTGCGTGCCCTGGTTCCCGCCGGCGGCGATCCACCTCGCCGTGGTCGATCCGGGCGTGGGGACGGCGCGGCGCGCGCTGTGCGTCGTCGATCCCGCGGGGCGCCTGCTCGTCGGCCCCGACAACGGGCTCCTCACGCCCTTCCTCGGCGCGGGCGCGCGTGCGTTCGAGATCACCCCGGGCGTCGCGGTGCCGGCGCCGCGCAGCGCGACCTTCCACGGCCGAGACCTCTTCGCCCCCGCCGCGGCGTTCCTCGCCGCGGGTGGCGCGCCGGAGCGGCTCGGCCCCTCGCTCTCCGATCCGGAGCGGCTCGCCTGGCCCGGGGCGGAGCGCCGCGGCGGCGCCCTCGCCGGCGTGACGCTCGCCGCCGATCCGTTCGGGAACCTCGTCACCTCGGTGCGCGAGGCGGACCTCGCCGGCGCCGCGGTCGCGGAGGTGCGCGTCGGGGGGGAGCGCGTGCGCTTCGTGCGCACCTTCGGTGACGGCGCCCCCGGCGAGCTCGTCGCCTACGTGGGGAGCGGGGGCCGCGTGGAGCTCGCGGTGCGCGAGGGGAGCGCCGCGGCGCGGCTCGGCGCGCGCGGGGTCGGGGTGGAGCTCGTCCTCGCGTGAGCGCGTGAACGAATGGGCCTGCTGCACCTCGCGAAGGCCCCGATTCCTTCACGAGCTCTGGCGGGGTGCCGGTGAGGCGCACGCAGCGTCCTTGGCCGCCCCGATCGCTGCTGCTACAGTTTCGACATGCAACGCCCGCCGGGGAACAAGCGCAAGACCGCGCGCCTCCACCACGAGATCCCGGTGGCGTACCGCAGCGTCGGCAGCTTCCTCACGGACTGGGCCACGAACATCAGCCAGGGCGGGCTCTTCATCAACACCCGCAGCCCGCTGCCGGTCGGCACGGGCGTGAAGATCCTCATCCAGCTCCCCGGCGCGTCGTTCCCCTACCAGCTCACGGGTCGCGTCGCGCGGGTCACCGAGTTCGACAACCGCGTGAACCTCGTGCCCGGCATGGGGGTCGAGTTCACCGACCTCGACGACTCCAAGCGGAGCGACCTCGAGGCCTTCGTGAACCGGCTGCGCCACCAGCTCGAGGAGGCGTGAAGCCGCGCCTCTGCCCGCGCGAGCGCCGCGGTGACACCGGGCGCCGTCCGCGCTAACTCTCCTGACCGTGCGAACCGAGCTCACGATCGACGACCTCGCCTCCGGCGGCGAGGGGGTGGGGCGCTCCGGCGCGCGGACGGTGTTCGTGCCGTGGACCGCCCCTGGCGATCGCGTCGTCGCCGACGTCCCCGCGGGCGAGGGGACGTCGCACGGGACGCTCGTCTCGCTCGAGGCCCCCGGCGCCGTCCGCGTCCCCGTGCCCTGCGTGCACTTTGGGCCAGGGGGCCTCTCGGAAGATCCCGATCGAGAGTGCGGCGGCTGCGAGTGGCTCCACGTTTCCTACGCCGCCCAGCTCGCCACGAAGGCGCGGACCGTCGCGGAGGCGCTGCGGCGCATCGCGCGGCTCTCGCCCGGCGCCTACGAGGCGCGCCCGATCCTGGGCTCCCCGTCGCCGCTCCGCTACCGCGCGCGCGCGAAGTTCCACCTCGACCGCGCGAGCGGCCGGCTCGTGTACTTCCGGCGGCGCTCGCACGCGCCGGTGCGGCTCCGCGAGTGTCACCTGCTCGACGAGCGCCTCGATGCGCTGCGCGAGGCCGTCGGGCCGGCGCTCGTCCGGGCGGGCCTCCCCGCGCGCGAGGTCGCCCTCGAGTGGTCCGCCTTCGAGGGGCGCGGAGCGGCGTGGCTCCTCCTCCCCGCGCTCTCGCCCGCGGTGCGCTCGCGCGTCGAGGCGCTCCTCCAGGCGGTGCCGGGGCTCGCCGGCGTGGTGCTGCAGGCCGAGGGTGCTCCGCCGGCCCTCGTGGGCGAGCCCGTGCTGCGCCACGCCCGGGTCCCGGGCGAGGCCGGCGCCGGGCTGCAGCGCTCCCGGCCCGACGTCTTCCAGCAGGCGAACCGCGGCGCGAACGCGCTGCTCGTCCGGGCCGCGCTCGACCTGCTCGCGCCCGACGGCCTCGACGTCCTCGAGCTGCACTGCGGGGCGGGGAACTTCACCGGTCCGCTCGCCGCGCGCGCCCGGGCCGTCGCGGCGGTGGAGGTCCAGGGGCCGGCGCTCGAGCTCGCCCGCGCCGACCTGGCCGGCGCCGGGAACGTCCGGTTCTTCGCAGGGGACGCGCTGAAGCTCGCGCTCGCGTTCGCGCGCGAGACCGGCCCCTCGGCGCGACGGTTCGGGGCGGTGCTCCTCGATCCCCCGCGGGAGGGGGCGAAGGGGATCGGGCCCGCGCTCCGGGAGCTCGGGGTCCCGCGCGCCGTCTACGTCTCCTGCGATCCCGCCACGTTCGCGCGCGATCTGCGCGCCTGCGTCGAGGCGGGCTTCCGGGTGGCGGCGGTGCAGCCGGTGGACATGTTCCCGCAGACGCACCACGTCGAGGCGGTAGCGCTCCTCACCGCGGCCCGCTGACCCTGCTGCGGGGACCCTGTCGCGGGGGGCGCTTGCGCGTCCGCGGTGACACGCGCATGACAGTCTCAGGCCACGCTCCCCACCCGCACGCCCTGGGAGAGAGCGAGAGCATGGACCGGAGACTTTCCATCGAGCGGTTCCCGGAGCGGACGCTGCCGCGGCTCATGGTCGCCGCCGCCCGGCGCGTCCCCGGCAAGGTCTTCATCCGGTACCTCGATCCCACGACGCCCGGCGCGCCACCGCGCGTCCTCACCTTCGGCGACTTCGCCGCCGGCGCGGGCCGCGCCGCCGCGTTCCTCCGCGACGCGGGGGTGGGCCCGGGCACGCGCGTCCTCCTCCTCG
Source organism: Anaeromyxobacter sp. SG17 (assembly GCF_022690695.1). Taxonomy (NCBI): domain Bacteria; kingdom Pseudomonadati; phylum Myxococcota; class Myxococcia; order Myxococcales; family Anaeromyxobacteraceae; genus Anaeromyxobacter; species Anaeromyxobacter sp. SG17. The sequence continues at coordinate 5,338 of NZ_JALCYX010000055.1, read as the reverse complement.
CCGAGAACTCGCCCGAGTGGCAGATGCTCGCCCTCGGGGCCCAGGCCCTCCGCGCCGAGCCTGCGACGCTGTTCGCGAGCCTCGCGCCCGAGCCGGTGCAGGGGATCGCGCGGCGCGTGCGGCCGCGCATCGCGTTCGTCGGCTCGGCGGCGCTCTGGGCCAAGCTCGCCCCCATCGCCGCCGAGCTCGCGGCCGCGGGGCTCGTGGCCATCGTCTCGGCCGAGCCGCTCGCGCCGGCCTCCGTGCCGGCGGGCGTCCGCACGGCGACGGTGGCCGAGGTGTTCGCGGGCGAGGGCGTCGACCTCGACGCGCTCGAGGCGCTCGCCCGCGCCGCGGGCGAGGAGGACCCGTTCCTGCTCCTCTTCACGAGCGGCACCACCGGGCGGCCGAAGGGCGTCCGCCTCGCGCAGCGCGCCATCGTGCACGCCATCGAGGGCGGTCACGTCGCCGTCGGCCGCACGCCGGAGGACGTCGGACTCCACTTCCTCCCGTTCGCCCACGTCGCCGGGCACGATCAGTTCGCCCTCGCGCTGGCAGAGACGCACGGCCTCGTCATGCTGTCGCGCCGCGAGGACCTCGAGCGCGGGCTGGCGCTCGGTCCGACGTACCTGTTCTCCGTGCCGCTCGTCTACGAGCGGATCCGCGGGGCCGTCGAGGCGAAGCTCGCGGCGCTCCCCCGTCCGCTGCGCGCGCTCGCGAACGCCTCCCTCGCCGCCGCGGCGCGCGTCCGCGTCGACGGCGGGCGCTCGGCGCGCGATCGCGCGCTCACCCGGCTCGCCGACCGGCTCGTGGGGAAGGCGGTGCGCGCGAAGCTCGGCGGCCGGGTGCGCGGCCTCTTCTCCGGGGGTGCCCCCGCGGCACCCGCCCTGTTCCGCTTCTTCGAGGCGCTCGGGATGCCGTTCGTAGAGCTGTACGGCATGAGCGAGACGGCCGGGCTCATCTCCTCGAACCTGTTCTCAGGCGGGCGCCGCGCGGGGAGCGCCGGCGTCGTCACGCCCGACCACGAGCTCCGCTTCTCGCCCGAGGGCGAGCTGCTCCTCCGGGGCCCGCTCCTCCTCACCGGCTACCTCGAGCGCGAGGACGAGCAGGGCGCGTACACCGAGGACGGCTTCTTCCGCACCGGCGACATCGGCCAGCTCGACGCGGAGGGGCTGCTCCGCATCGAGGGGCGCAAGAAGGACCTGATGGTGCTCTCGACCGGCAAGAAGGTGACGCCCGAGCCCATCGAGCTGGCCATCGCGTCGGCCGCGCCGTTCCAGGGGGCGATGCTGCTCGGGGAGGGGCGGCCGTTCGTGGCCGCGGCGGTGTTCGTCGCGGCGGAGGAGCTCGCGCGGATCGCGGCGGCGGGGAAGGACGCGGCCCAGGAGCTGCTCCCGCGCGCCCGCGCCGCGCTCGGCGCGTTCAGCGACTACGAGAAGCCGAAGCGGCTCGTGGTGATCCCCGGCTCGCCGCAGGATCACCCGGCGCTCATCACGCCCACGCTCAAGCTGAAGCGGGACGCGCTCGTCGCCTTCCTCGGCTCGACGGTGACGGACCTCTACGCGGCTCCAACGGGCAGCGCGTGAGCGACCGGGGCTGATTCGCGCGGCACCTCCGGCGTCGCGAGCCCCGATCCGTCCGTTCAGGCCAGGCGTCCTCGCGAGTCACCCCGCCGCGGGCGACGCCGCCTGCCGCTCGGCGGCGGCGGCCCGCTCTATCGCCGCGAGCCGCTCCACGAGCACCGGGTGGCTGTAGTGCCACGCGCTGTACCAGGGGTGCGGGTGGAGGTTCGAGAGGTTCTCGCCGTTGAGGCGCACGAGCGCGGTCTCGAGCGCCTCCGGCGCGCCGGCGAGGCGCACCGCGTACCGGTCGGCCTCGTACTCGTGCCGGCGCGAGAGCCGCGCCGCGAGGGGCGAGAGCCAGAACACGAACGCGCCGCCCCCGAGCGACACGAGGGCCAGGGCGGCGTGCAGGCTCGGGCCCTCGAAGCCGAACGCGGCGTAGAGCGGCGGCCAGGGCACGAGGCGCGAGAGCGCGAACAGCAGGACGAGGGTGCCGGCCGCGGAGAGCGCGAGCCGCCGCTGCACGTGGTGCGCGCGGTAGTGGCCGATCTCGTGGGCGAGCACGCTCGCCGCCTCGTCCACGCTCATCTTCTCGACGAGCGTGTCGAACAGCACGATGCGGGGACGGAAGATCCCGGTGAAGTAGGCGTTCGAGTGGCCCGAGCGCCGCGACGCGTCCATCACGTACAGCCCGCGGTGGGCGAACCCGGCCTCGCGCGCGAGCGCCTCGACGCGCGCGCGCAGCGGCCCGTCCGGCAAGGGCTGGAAGCGGTTGAAGATGGGGGCGATGATCGACGGGTACAGCCACAGCAGGACGAGCTGGATCGCCACGTAGAAGGCGAAGAGCCAGACCCACCAGAGCGCGCCGGTGAAGCGCATGAACCCGTAGGTCGCGTAGAGGAGGGGGACGCCGAGCGCCGCCTGGATTGCGAGCGCCTTCAGCCGGTCCACGAGCCAGAGGCGCAGGGTCGTGCGGTTGAAGCCGAAGCGCGCCTCGAGCACGAAGGTGTGGAAGAGCGCGAACGGGAGCGCGGCCGCGGAGAACGCGAGGCTCAGCGCGACCAGGAAGGCGGCGAACCGGTGCGCGCCCATGAGCCCCGCCGCCGCGAGCCCCGCGTCGAGCGCGGGGAGCACGCCGGAGAGCAGGATCGCGAGCGTGAGCGCGGTGGAGAACGCCCCGTGCGCGAGCGCGAAGCGGCCGTTCGCGAGCGTGTAGGCGCGGCTCCGCTCGGCCGTCGCCTCGTCGACGCGGCCGGAGAGAGGCCCCGGCACCCCGCGCGCGCGGGCGACGTGGCGCAGGTTGAGCAGGAGGAGGCCGGTCTCGACCGCGTACTGGATGGCGAAGAGGACGAGGAAGACGGGCAGGACCCACGAGGTCATCGAGGGTGGTGATACCGCGGCCGCGCGGGCGGCGCACCGCGTGTTCCTCCTCTCCCCCGCGAACAGCGGGGGCGAGCGCATGGCGCTCGTCCTCTCCCCGCGCGCCCGCTTCGCCCTCGCGCACGCGGTCCAGGGCGACGGCGCGCCCCTCGGGGAGGTCTTCGCCTTCGCGAGCGGCCTCTACTTCCGGGGCAAGCTCGCCTATGCGCGTGCGTTCGGGCGTCCGCCGCGGGACGTCCCGGGCGCGCTCGTGATCGCCCCGGGGGCGGGCCTCGTGCCGGTGGACGCCACGATCCGGGCGGCGGAGCTGCGCGCCTTCGCCGCGGTGCCGGTGGACGCCAGGGACGTGCGCTTCCGCGCCCCGCTCGAGCGCGACGCGCGGCTCCTCGGCGAGCGGCTCGGGCCCGAGGGCGAGGTGGTGCTGCTCGGCAGCATCGCGAGCCCCAAGTACGTCGAGCCGCTGCTCGCCATCCTCGGCCGCCGCCTGCTGTTCCCGCAGGACTTCGTCGGCCGGGGCGACATGAGCCGCGGCGGGCTCATGCTGCGGGCCGTGCGCGCGGGCGAGGAGCTCGCCTACGCGCCGGTGGACGGCGCCGTGCGCCGCGGGGCGCGCCCGCCCCGGCTGCCGCGCCTGCCCAAAGCCCCCGCGGGATCCGGCGACGAGCCGGCCGGCTCCGGTTAGGATCGGCCGCGTGTACGCGCGCGTCGCCGAGTTCGCGGGGCTGCTCCGCACGAACGGGGTGCGGGTCTCGCCCGCCGAGGTCGCCGACGCAGTCGAGGCCGCGGCGCTCGTGGGTGCCTCGGAGCGCGGGAGCTTCCGCGCGGCGCTCCGCGCGACCCTCGTGAAGCGCTCCCGCGACGTGCCGGTCTTCGACGGGCTCTTCGATCTCTACTTCTCGGCGCTCGGGGGCGCGCTCGGGGGGCTCGAGCGCGGCGTCGTGGGCGAGCTCGACGCGCAGGGGCTGCTCGAGGGGGACGACCTCGAGCTCGTCGCGCGGACCATGGAGGAGCTCCTCCGCGGCATGAGCCCGCTCGCGCGCGCCGCGCTGGGCGGCGACCCGGCGCTGCTCGCGCGCCTCCTGCGCGGGGCGGCGCTGCAGGTCGACTTCGGCGCGTTCGCGAGCGCCGGCGCGGCCGGGTTCCAGGCGCGGCGGCTCCTCGCGGCGGCGGGCGGCGGCGCGCTCGAGGACGACGCGGCCGCGCTGGAGCGCGCGCTGCGGGAGCGCGGGCTCGGGGCGGGCGCGCGCCAGCTCGTCACCGCCACGCTGGAGTCGGCGCTCCGCAAGGTGGAGGAGGCGGCCCGTCGCTGGGCGGAGCTGGAGGGGCGGGCGCGCACGCTGCGAGCCGGCCCACTCCCGGGGGGGCTCGCGCCGGTCTCGCGGGAGGAGGCGGCGCGTGTGGAGCTCGCGGTGCGCCGGCTCGCGGAGCGGCTGCGCGCGCGGCTCGTCCGGCGAGAGCGCTCGCGGAGGCGCGGCGCGCTCGCGGTGCGCAGGACGCTCAGGCGGAACCTGGCGCTCGGGGGAGTGCCGGCCCGGCTGGTGTTCCGCCACCGGCGGCGGGAGCGACCGGAGGTCGTGGTGCTGTGCGACGTGTCCGAGTCGGTCCGGCACGTCACCCGGCTCATGCTGCTCTTCCTCTACACGCTGCAGAGCCTCTTCACGCGGGTGCGGACGTTCGTGTTCGTCTCCGACCTCGCCGAGGTGACGGAGCGGCTGCGCGCGGAGCGGGACCCGACCCGCGCGGCGCAGCTCGCCGTCGCGGCGCGCGCGGTGAGCCTCTCCGCGAACTCCAACTACGGCCGCGCGCTCAAGGCCTTTCACGACGACTTCCGGGGGGCGGTCACCCGGCGCACCACCGTGATCGTCATCGGCGACGGGCGGAACAACTACAACGCGCCGGAGGCGTGGGTCCTCGACGAGCTCCGGCGGCGCGCGCGCCGCCTGCTCTGGATCTGCCCGGAGCCGCGCATGGCGTGGGGCATGGGCGACAGCGAGATGCCCCTCTATGCCCCGCGCTGCACGCGGGTGGCCACCCTGAGCTCGCTCGAGGAGCTCGAGGAGATCGCCGACGCGCTCGTGCCCGGGGGCGGCGGGTGAGCGCGCGCGGCGGCGTGCCGGGGTCGCGCGAGGCGCGCGCGCGCGAGCGGCGCTGGCTGGCCCTCGCGGTCGCCGTCTCCGCGATTCTCCACGCCGCCCTCCTCGCCGCGATGCGGGCCGGGCCGCTCGCGCCGCCGCCGGAGGAGCCCCTCACGGTCTCGCTCGTGGAGATCGAGCCCGGCGCGCGCGGCGAGGCCGCGGGCTCCGCCGCGGAAGGGCGGGCGGAGCGCGGCCGGCGGGCGGGCGAGGGCGCTTCTCCGGCTCCGGCGCCACGCGAGCGGGCCCCGGCGGCGGCCCTCGCCCCGGGCGCGGAGGCGGGAG
>NZ_JALCYX010000054.1:0-29096 GCF_022690695.1 Anaeromyxobacter sp. SG17 | reverse complement strand
AGGACGGCGCGGGCGCCTCCCCGTCCGCGCCGGCCGCCCGCGAGGCGGACGGGGTCGCGCCCGGACCGTCCGGGACGGGCGCCGCCGCGTCGCTCGCCGCGCCCGAACCTGCCGCCGGCGGCGCCTCCGCGTACTGCGTGTGCCCGAGGAGCTCCTCGCCCGGCCGCTCCGCCGCGGGGCGCAGCGCGAGGAGCCGGTACGAGACCGCCCCCACGGTGAGGAGGACGGCGGCGACGGCGGCGGCGGACCAGCTCCAGCGGGGCAGGATCCGCGCCGGGCCGCGCTCGCGCGCCGCCTCGCGGGCCGCCGCGAGCAGGATCCGCTCGCCGGCCTCGGGCGCGCGCTCCTGGGGGAGCGCTGCCATCGTCTGCCGCGTCGCGCGGATGCGCGCGAGCTCCGCGGCGCACTCCGCGCAGGCGGCCGCGTGCGCCTCCACCTCCCGCGCCTCGCGTGGCGACAGCTCGCCGTAGGCGTGCTCGAGGAGGAGCTCGGCGAAGCGCTCGTGGCTCATCGGGACGCCCCTCCCGCCGCGGACGGCGCGCCGTCGTCGGGGCCCACGCCCGCGGCGGCGAGCTCCACGCGCAGCGCCTCGAGCGCATAGCGCATCCGGCTCTTCACAGTGTTCTCGGGCGTGCCGGTCACCTCCGCGATCTCCGCGAAGCGCAGCCCGGCGTACTCGCGGAGCAGGAACACCTCGCGCTGCTCGGCCGGCAGCGCCGCGAGCGCCGCCTCGAGCCGGGGCCGGAGGAGCGCCGCGTCGGCGGCCGCGTCCGGCGACGGACCGTCCGCAGCGTGCGCCGCCGCGCCCGTCGGGCCAGGCGCGTCGAGCGGCTCTGCGCGCCGGAACGCCGCCCGGCGCGCCTCGTCGATCGCGAGGTTCCGGGCGATCGCGTACACCCAGGTCCTGAACCGCGCGCGCTCCTCCCATGTGCGGGACGCCTTCACCACCTTGAGGAACACCTCCTGACAGAGATCCTCGGCCCGTGCCCGGTCGGCGGTGAGCCGCACGAGGAACGAGAAGACGGGCGCGCGGTGGCGGCGCATGAGGGCCTCGAAGGCCCGCGCGTCGCCCCCCCGGAACCGCAGCATGAGTCGTTCGTCGCTCTCGTCCGGCGGCACCGTCGCTCCGGGCCTTCAGGCTCTCGAACGCACGAGCCACGAAAAGGATCTGACGACAAATTGTACGCCGTCGAGCGGGCGCCCGTCGCGCCGCCTTGACGCACTCGACCGGAGAGCCCCCCGGCGCGGCGCTCGCGCGACCCGGCCGCGCGCGCTACCACCGGCCGGTGATCTCCCCGGACGCAGTGGTCGTCGGCTCCGGCCCGAACGGCCTCGCGGCCGCCGTGGCCCTCGGCGCCGCCGGGGTGCGTGTGCGCGTGCTGGAGCGGAACGCCGAGGTGGGCGGCGGGGCGCGCACGCTGCCGCTCACCCTCCCCGGCTTTCGCCACGACCACTGCTCCGCGGTCCACCCGCTCGCCGCGGGGTCGCCCTTCCTGCGCCGGCTGCCGCTCGCGGCCTACGGCCTCTCCTGGATCGAGCCCCCCGCCGCGGCCGCGCACCCGTTCGACGACGGCACGGCCGCGCTCCTCTCGCGCTCCTTCGCGGCGACGGGGGACTCGCTCGACGGCCCCGACGCCCGGGCGTGGCGGGCGCTCCTCGAGCCCATCACGGACGGGTTCGAGGCGCTCGTCGAGGAGCTCTTCGGCGGCCTGCTGCGCGTCCCGCGGCGACCGCTCCTCCTCGCGCGGTTCGGGCTGCCCGCGCTCGTGCCGGCCGCCTCGCTCGCCCGCGCGCGCTTCCGTGGCCCGCGGGCGCGCGCGCTCCTCGCAGGCCTCGCCGCGCACGCGCAGCTCCCGCTCGAGCGCACGCCCAGCGCGGCCTTCGCGCTCGTGCTCGGCGGGGCGGGCCACGCGCTCGGCTGGCCGTTCCCGGCCGGCGGGGCGCAGGCGATCGCCGACGCGCTCGCGGGCCTCGTCCGGGCGCGGGGGGGCACGATCGTGACGGGCGAGGAGGTGACCTCGCTCGACGCGCTCCCGACCGCGCGCGCGACCCTCCTCGACCTCACGCCGCGCCAGGTGCTGCGCGTCGCGGGCGGTCGCCTGCCGCGGCGCTACGCCGCGGCGCTCGCGCGCTTCCGGTACGGTCCCGGCGCGTTCAAGGTGGACTACGCCCTCGACGGCCCGATCCCCTGGCGCGCCGCGGAGTGCGAGCGGGCGGGGACCGTGCACCTCGGGGGCTCGCTCGAGGAGATCGCCGCCGCCGAGGCGGCCGTGTGGCGAGGCGAATCCCCGGCGCGACCGTTCGTGCTCGTCGCGCAGCCCACGCTGTTCGATCCTTCGCGCGCGCCGCCGGGCCGGCACACGGCCTGGGCCTACTGCCACGTCCCGAACGGCTTCGCCGGCGACGCGCTCGCGGGGATCGAGGCGCAGCTCGAGCGGTTCGCGCCGGGCTTCCGCGAGCGCGTCCTCGCGCGTGCGGTCCGAGGCCCCGCCGCGCTCGAGTCAGACGACCCGAACCTCGTCGGCGGCGACGTGGGCGGCGGGGCGAACACGCTCGCGCAGACGCTCTTCCGCCCGGCCGCGCGGCTCGTCCCCTGGTCCACGCCCGTGCGCGGCCTCTACCTGTGCTCGGCTTCCACGCCGCCGGGCGGCGGGGTCCACGGGATGTGCGGGTACCACGCCGCGCAGGCGGCGCTGAGGGGGATGGGCTAGGCCCGCTCAGTCCAGCTCGCGCCGCACCCCGCCCGCGCGCGCGTGCGGCGCCGGCGCGGGCTCGTGCCCGCCCTCGCCGGCGTGGCCCGGGCGCAGGACGCGGCGGAACATGCGGCGCACCCGCTCCCGGAGGCCGTCCATGATCTCGTAGACGGTGGGGATGACGAGGAGGGTGAGGAGCGTCGAGGTGATGACGCCGCCGATCACCGCCCGCCCGAGCGGCGCACGGAAGTCGCCGCCCTCGCCCAGGCCGAGCGCGACCGGGATCATGCCCGCGATGATCGCCACGCTCGTCATCATGATGGGCCGCAGGCGGATCCGCCCCGCCTCGACGAGCGCGTCGCGGATCGAGATGCCTCGCTCCTCGCGCGCCCACTTCGCGAAGTCGATGAGGAGGATGGCGTTCTTCGCGACGATGCCGAAGAGGAGGATGACGCCGATGAGGCTCATGATGTTGAGCGTGTCCCCCGTCACGAGGAGCGCGCCGACGACGCCGATGAGCGACAGCGGGAGCGACATGAGGATGGCGAGCGGGTCGAGGAACGAGCCGAACTGAAGGACCAGGATGAGGTACATGAGCAGCACGGCGAGGAGCAGCGCGAGGCCCACGCGCGTGAACACCTCGGCCTGGTCCGCGCTCTCGCCGCCCTGGCGGAGCGTGTAGCCCGGCGGGAGCTTCACCTCCGCGCCGAGCCGCTTCTCGATGTCCTGCACCACCTCGGAGAGCGAGCGGCCCGCGACGTTGCCCTGGATGTTGATGACGCGCTCGCGGTCGAGGTGGGAGATCTGCGCGGGCCCGAGCCCCTCCCGCACCGCGGCGACCTGCCCGAGCGGCACCACCTGCGGGTTCCCGCCGTTCTGCGCGTGGAGCACGAGCGGGAGCTGGCGCAGGTCGGCGGCGCGCTCGCGCGCCTCGGGGGCGAGCCGGACCATCACGTCGCGGGTCTCGCCGGTCGGATCCACCCAGTCGCCCGAGTCGAGCCCGGCGAAGGCGATGCGGAGCGACTGCGCGATCTGCCCGACGGTGACGCCGAGGTTGCCGGAGAGGCCGCGGTTCACCGCCACCTCGAGCTCCGGCTTCTGGCCGCGCGTGGAGAGCCCGACGTCCACCGCGCCCGGCACCGACTGCGCGACCGCCTTCACCCGCTCCGCGTACTGGGCGAGCACGCGCGACTCCGGCCCACGCAGCTCGAGCTGGATCGACTTGAACGCCCCGCCGAAGCCGCTCGTGAACACCGAGATGTCCGCGCCCGCGACGCGCGAGAGCTCGCGGCGGAGGACGGCCCCGAGCGCGTCCTGCGAGACGCCCCGGTCCTTCTTCGGCACGAGCCGCACGTAGACGAGCGCCTGATCCACGCCGGGAGCCTGCAGCGGGATGGGCGTGCCGATGGAGGAGTAGACGTACTTCACCTCCGGGTGGCGGTGGACGATCGCGTTCGCCTCCTCGACCTTGGCGCGGGTGTACTCGAGCGACGACCCCGGCGGCGTCTGGACGATGAGGCTCACCTCGCTGCGGTCCGAGATGGGCACGAACCCCGCGCCGCCGAACGCCCCCTGCAGGAAGATGGCGCCGAAGAACGACAGGGACGCGACCGCGAGCATGATCCAGCGGTGGTCGAGCGCCCAGGAGACGACGCCCTTGTAGCGGTCCGCCTGCCGGTCGAACCAGGCGTTGAACGCGCCGAGCGCCCGGCCGACCGGGCCGCGCGCCTGGCCCTTCTCGATCTGGGGGTCCGGCCAGTAGGCCGACATCATGGGGTCGAGCGAGAAGGAGACGAAGAGCGAGACGAGCACCGCCGCGGCGATGGTGAGGGCGAACGGCTTGAACCACTGGCCGGCCACCCCGTACATGAACGCGACCGGCACGAACACCGAGACGATCGAGAAGGTCGTGGCCGCGACCGCGAGGCCGATCTCGTCGGTGCCCTTGAACGAGGCGGTGGTGTGGTCCTCGCCGAGCTCGATGTGCCGGACGATGTTCTCGCGCACCACGATGGCGTCGTCGATGAGGATGCCGATGGCGAGCGAGAGCCCGAGGAGCGACATGGTGTTGAGCGTGAAGCCGAACGCCCAGACGCTGATGAAGGCGGCGAGCACCGAGACCGGCAGCGCGAGGCCGGTGATGACGGTCGAGCGCCAGGAGTTGAGGAAGAAGAACACGACGAGCACGGTGAGGAGCGCGCCCTCGACGAGCGTCGTCTGCACCTCGTTCACCGAGCGGCGCACCCGCTGGCCCGCGTCCTGGACCACCTGGAGCTTGGCGGCCTTGGGCAGCCGCGCCTCGAGCGCCTTCGCGCGCGCCTTGATCTGGTCGGCGACCGCCGTCGTCGAGTAGCCCTTCGTCTTCAGCACCTCGAGGCCGACCGCCTCCGAGGAGTCGTAGAGGGCGAGCGTGCGCGGCTCCTCCGCGCCGTCCTTCACGGACGCGACCTGCCCGAGCCGGACCACCTGTCCGCTCCGCGTCGCCACCGCGAGCGCGGCGAACTCCTCCGGCGTCTGAAGCCGCCCGGTGAGCCGGATCGACTGCTCGCCGAGCTTCGTGTTCACCCGCCCGACCGGCGCGGCGAGGTTCTGCGCCTGGAGCGCCCCGACCACGTCGTTCGCCGCGACGCCGGCGGCGGCCATCGCCTGCGGGTTCAGCTCCACGGTGAGCTCGCGCTTCTGCCCGCCGACGAGCCGGACGTCGGCGACCCCCTGCGCGGCGCGCAGCTCGCGCGAGACGACCTCGTCTGCGAGGCGCGTGAGCGCCGGGACGTCGATGGAGTCCGAGGTGAGCGTGAGGGAGACGATCGGCTCGTCGGACGGATCGAACCGCGTGATGATCGGCTCCTCCATCTCGAGCGGCAGGTCGGCGCGCTTCTCGCTGATGGCGTCGCGGATGTCCTGCGTCGCCTCCTGCAGGTTCTTCTCGAAGTCGAAGAAGACGATGAACTGGGCGAGGCCGTCGGTGGCGGAGGCGGTGGTCTGCTTCCCGTCGATCCCGCTGATCGAGAAGATCGCGTCCTCGATGGGATCGATGAGCTCGCGCTCCACCGTCTCCGGCGACGCGCCCGGGTAGACGATCGTGACGGCGACCACGGGCGGCTGCACGTCCGGGAACTCGTCGGTCTTCAGGGCGAACAGCGCCACGAGCCCGAAGATGACGAGCGCGAGCATCACCGTGACGGTGACGATCGGCTTCTTGATGGCGAAGTCGGAGACGAACATCTACCGCCCCCCGCCGTCCGACGCCTGCGCGCCGTCCTCCGGCCTCGCGCTCCTCCGCTCCTCCTGCTTCGGCGGCGCCCCGGCGCCTGCCCCCGGCGCCTCCGGCTGCGCGACGCGCACGGGGGCCCCCTCCGGGAGCGTCGCCCGCGCCGAGCCGAGCACGAGCACGTCGCCCGCGGTCACGCCCGAGCGGAAGGCCACCGCGCCGGTCACGTCGTCGCGCAGCGCGACCTCCACCGAGACCCGCTCGACCTTCCCGCCCGCGACGCGCATCACGGTGGGCGGCTTGCTCGAGTCGTCCACGGCGCTGGCCGGCGCCGCAGGTCCGGTGGCGCTCTCCGCGGCGACGCGGCCGTGCGCGTAGAGCCCCGAGATGAGCCGGCCGTCGTCGTTCTTCACGTCGACGTAGACGCGGACCTGCCCGGTGGCGGGGTCCACGGCGGGGTTCACGCGCTCGATCTCGCCCTGGAACACCTGCTCGAAGCCGGTGACCGTGAAGTCCACGCGCGCGCCCGGCCGCACGAGGCCGACCTGCGCGGCGGGCACCGATCCCTCGAACTGCAGCCGGGCCGGATCGATGACCGTGAAGAGCGGCGCCCCCGGCGCCACGATGTCCCCCACCGACACCTGCCGCTCGGACAGGACCCCCGCGAACGGCGCCTTGACTTGCGACTTCGCCACCTGCTGCTGGGCGGAGACGAACCGCGACTGCGCGTCGGCGAGCTGCGCCCGCGCGCCCTCGAGCGCCGCCTCGGCCTGCTCCGCCTGCTGGACGGCGAAGGCGCCCGCCTCGGCGAGGGTCCGCGCCCGCTTCGCGTTCGCCTCCGCCACGTGCAGCGAGTTTCGTGCGGCGGAGACGCCGGACTGGGCCGCGACGAGCGCGTCTCGGAGCGCCGTCACGTCGACGCGTGCCAGGACCTTTCCCTGCGGGACGCGCTCGCCCGCCTCGGCGAGCACCTCGAGCACGGTCCCGCCGACCTCCGCCCGCAGGGCGGCGGCGCGCTTGGCGCGCAGCGTCCCGGAGATGTCCGGCCCGGCCTGGAGCGTCCGCTCGGTCACCGTGGCGACGTTCTCGGGCGCGAGGGTGATCGGCTCCGGCGCGGCCGCCTTTCCGCCCGCTCCGTCACCGCCGCGCTTGCAGGCGCCGAGCGCCAGGAATGTGAGCGCGATCGCCGCGACGCGCGTCGCCATCCGGTGGGGTCGCCTCGCCATGCGTGCCTTCCTCTTGATCGGAAACAAGGACCGCCCCTGCTGGCGGACCCCTCCTTATGACCGAAATGGGGGCCGAAGCGCGAGCCTGATTGGGGTCAACGACCTTTCGCTCGCGATCTGCGCTCGCGCCACGGGGCTCGCGAAGGGCCGACACGAATGGTGCGCGCGATGGGGCGTCCCTCCAGGCCCGGCGTCCGGGCGAGCAGGCCACGCTAGGCTCCCCGCACTCTCCGCCAACCCTGGCCCGAGGTGCGCCATGGCCCTCTCGAAGGTCGCGCCGTCCTCCCTCTTCGCGCTCGTCGCCGCGGCGGCGCTCGCCGCCTGCGGCCCGGCCGCCGCGCCCACCCTCTCCTCCTCCTCGGATGCGACAAGCGCGTCCGCCGTCGATCCCGGCAACGCCGGCGGGAACAAGCAGCTCACGGTCATGACGCGGAACCTCTACCTCGGCGCCGAGCTCGGGCCCGCCCTCGCCGCGCGGTCCGTTTCGGAGCTGGTCACCGCCGCGACCACGATCTGGACGACGGTCGAGGCGAACGACCGCGGCTACGGGTCCGACGACGTCCTCGCCCGGTTCGACGGGATCGCCGACGAGATCGCCGCCACCTCGCCGGATCTGGTCGCGCTGCAGGAGGTCACCCTCTGGCAGAAGGCGCCGGCCGGCTCCGCGGACTTCGCGGTACGCTTCGACTACCTCGAGGTGCTCCTCGACAAGCTCGCGGAGCGCGGCCTCTCGTACGCGCCCGCCGTCGTCCTCCCCCTCACCAGCCTCGCGGTGCCCATCGCGACCGGCGAGACGGTCGCCATCACCGATCGCGACGTGATCCTCACCCGCGCCGACGAGCCCGGGCTGCACGTGTCGGACCCGCGCTCGGACGTCTACGGTCCGGACTCCTGCGCCGCCGATCCGGCCTGCCCGGAGCTCGTCCACTTCGACGTGCTGGGGCAGCCCCTCGCGATCCTCCGCGGCTGGACGAGCGTGGAGGTGGAGTACCGCGGGGAGCGGCTGCGGTTCGTGAACACGCACCTCGAGGCCTACGACCCGACCGTTCGCGTCGCGCAGGCGACGAAGCTCGCCGAGGCGTCGTCCGCGGGGACCTCGCGGGTCATCCTCGCCGGCGATCTGAACTCGCTGCCCGGGACGGAAGGCGCCGCGGCGCTCGCGGACGCAGGCTTCACGGACGTGTGGCCCGTCGTGAACCCCGACGACGCGGGCTTCACGAGCCCCTACCCCGAGGTGCTCTCCATACCGGCGATCGACCTCGACGAGCGCATCGACTACGTGCTCTTCCGCGGTCCGATGGTGCCGCGCTCCGCGGAGGTGGTAGGCGAGGCTTCGGAGGATCGCGTCGCGGTGTCGGAGGACGTCGCGCTGTGGCCGAGCGATCACGCGGGGGTGGTCGCGGAGGTCGAGCTCCTGGACGCGCGCTTCGCGACGCTGAAGTAGCGCGCGCCCCCGGAGAGAAGACGGGCCCGACCCGCCGGAGCGGATCGGGCCCGTCGTGTCTTCGCGCGGCTCCTCGAGGCTACGCGCGCGCCTTGGGCGGCGGCGGCTTCCCCGGGGCAGCGGCCGGGGTCGCGGCGGCGGCGCCGGGAACGAGGTTCGCCGGGTTCATCGCGCGGGCGAGCTGCTCGTAGAGCGCGTAGCGCTCGCGGACGTCCTTCTGCGCCTGCGCGAGCATCTTCGCGAAGCCCTCGGGGTTCGCCGCCTCGACCTGCCGGAAGCGGGTCTCGTTCTCGACGAACCGGGCGAGGTCGATCTTCGGCGCGGGGCTGTCGAGCTTGAGCGGGCTCTCCCCCTGGGCCACGCGCCGCGGATCGTAGCGGAAGAGCGGCCAGTAGCCGGACTCGACCGCCTTCTCCTGCTGCCCGAGCGCCTCGGACATCTCGTACCCGTGCGCGATGCAGTGCGAGTAGGCGACGATGACGGAGGTGCCGGTGTAGCTGTCCGCCTCCTTGAACGCGTTCACCGTCTGCGCGTCCTTGGCGCCGAGCGCGACCCGCGCGACGTAGGGGTGGCCGTAGCTCATGGCGAGCATGGCGAGGTCCTTCTTCGGCAAGGTCTTTCCGGCCACCGCGAACTTCGCCGCGGCGCCCATGGGCGTCGCCTTCGACGCCTGGCCGCCGGTGTTCGAGTACACCTCCGTGTCGAGCACGAGGATGTTCACGTCGCGGCCCTGCGCGATGACGTGGTCGAGGCCGCCGTACCCGATGTCGTACGCCCAGCCGTCGCCGCCGACGATCCAGACCGACTTGCGGACGAGGTAGTCGGCGATCTTCGAGAGCCAGCGCGCCTCGAAGGTGTCGAGCTTCGCGAGCTTCTGCTTGAGGAGCTTCACGCGCTCGCGCTGCTTCCCGATCGCGGCCTCGTCGCCCTGCTCGGCCTTCAGGATCTCCTCGACGAGCCCGTCGCCCACGGCGGTGCCCATCTTCCCGAGGAGCTCCTTCGCGTGCTCGGCCTGCTTGTCGATGGCGAGCCGCATGCCGAAGCCGAACTCGGCGTTGTCCTCGAAGAGCGAGTTCGCCCAGGCCGGACCGCGGCCCGCCTCGTCCTGCGTGTACGGCGTCGTCGGCAGGTTCGCGCCGAAGATGGAGGAGCAGCCCGTGGCGTTCGCGATGATGGCGCGGTCACCGTAGAGCTGCGTGAGGAGCTTCAGGTACGGGGTCTCGCCGCAGCCGGTGCAGGCGCCGGAGAACTCGAAGAGCGGCTGGAGGAACTGCGTCCCCTTCACGTCGAGCTTCACGCGGGTGCGGTCCGCCTCGGGGATGGACAGGAAGAACGCCCAGTTCGTCCGCTCCTTCTCCTTGAGCGGATTGGCGTCCGTCATGTTGATCGCCTTCTTGCCCTTCTCGGTCTTCGACTCGGCCGGGCAGATCTCCACGCACAGCGAGCAGCCGGTGCAGTCGTCCGGGGCGACCTGGAGCGCGTACTTGTTCCCCTTCACCTCCGGCGACTTGAAGTCCATCGTCACGAAGGTCTTCGGCGCGGAGGCGAGCACCTCGGGCGCGAAGAACTTCGGGCGGATCGCCGCGTGCGGGCAGATGAGCGCGCACTTGTTGCACTGGATGCAGAGGCTCGGCTCCCACACCGGCAGCTCGAGCGCGATCGAGCGCTTCTCCCACTTGGACGTCCCGGTCGGCCAGGTGCCGTCCACCGGGAAGGCCGACACCGGGAGCTGGTCCCCCTTGCCGGCGAGCATGAGCGCCGTGACGCGCTTCACGAAGTCCGGCGCCACCTCGGCGACCGCAGGCGGGCGCGGCGTCCCGCTCACCTTGCGGTTCGCGGTG
Source organism: Anaeromyxobacter sp. SG17 (assembly GCF_022690695.1). Lineage (NCBI taxonomy): Bacteria > Pseudomonadati > Myxococcota > Myxococcia > Myxococcales > Anaeromyxobacteraceae > Anaeromyxobacter > Anaeromyxobacter sp. SG17. Next base: position 18,681 of record NZ_JALCYX010000054.1, on the reverse strand, counting down.
CTCACCTCGAAGAGGTGGGCGAGGGTGTGGTCCACCGCGGCGAAGTTCTTCTGGACGACCTCCGGCCCCTTGCGCGCGTAGGTCTTCTCGATCGTCTTCTTGATGTGCCCGATCGCCTCGTCGCGCGGGAGCACGCCCGAGATCGCGAAGAAGCAGGTCTGCATGATGGTGTTGATGCGCACCCCCATGCCCGTCTCGCGCGCGACCTTGTACGCGTCGATGACGAAGACCTTGAGCTTCTTCCGCAGGATCTCGTCCTGCACCTCGGCCGGCAGGTGGTCCCAGACCTCGTCGGGCCCGTAGTGCGAGTTGAGGAGGAAGGTCGCGCCGGGCGCCGCCGCCTCGACCATGTCGTACTTCTCGAGGAAGCCGAACTGGTGGCAGGCGACGAAGTTCGCCTTCGAGATGAGGTACGCGGAGCGGATCGGCTTCGGCCCGAAGCGCAGGTGCGAGATCGTCACCGAGCCGGACTTCTTCGAGTCGTAGACGAAGTAGCCCTGCGCGAAGTTGGGCGTGTCCTCGCCGATGATCTTGATGGAGTTCTTGTTCGCGCCGACCGTGCCGTCCGCGCCGAGGCCGTAGAAGAGCGCGCGCACGACGCCGGCGGGCTCGGTGTCGAAGGCGGAGTCGTACTTGAGCGACGTGTTGCTGATGTCGTCGTTGATGCCGATGGTGAAGTGGCGCTTCGGCCGCGGCTTCCCGAGCTCGTCGTAGACCGCCTTCACCATCCCGGGCGTGAACTCCTTGGAGGAGAGGCCGTAGCGGCCGCCGATGACGGTGAGCTGGTGGTGGAAGCGGTCGATGTGCGCCTGCTCCGCCTCGCGCAGCGCGGTGACGACGTCCTGGTAGAGCGGCTCGCCGAGCGCGCCCGGCTCCTTCGTGCGATCGAGCACCGCGATGTGGTGCACGGTCCGCGGGAAGGCCGTCATGAACGCCCCGAGATCGAAGGGCCGGTAGAGCCGGACCTTCACGAGGCCGACCTTCTCGCCCTTCGCGACGAGGTGCTCGACGGTCTCCTCGATCGTCTCGCACGCGGAGCCCATCGCGACGACCACGCGCTCCGCCTCAGGGTGGCCGACGTACTCGAAGAGCTTGTAGTTGCGGCCGGTGAGCTTGCCGAACGCGTTCATCGCCTCCTGCACGTGCTCGGCGGCCTCGGCGTAGAACGGGTTGCACGCCTCGCGCGCCTGGAAGAACGCGTCGGGGTTCTGGGCCGTGCCGCGCACGCTCGGCTTGTCGGGCGTGAGCGCCCGGGACCGGTGGGCGGCGACGAGCTCCTCCGGGATCATCTGGCGGAGGTCGTCGTCGGTGAGCTCCTCCATCTTCGCGACCTCGTGCGAGGTGCGGAAGCCGTCGAAGAAGTGGAGGAACGGGATGCGCGAGAAGAGCGAGGCGCGCTGCGCGATGGCCGCGAAGTCGTGCGCCTCCTGCACCGACGCCGAGGAGAGCAGCCCGAAGCCCGTCTGGCGGACCGCCATCACGTCGGAGTGGTCGCCGAAGATCGAGAGCGCGTGCGTCGCGAGCGTGCGCGCGCTGACGTGCATGCAGAACGCGGTGAGCTCGCCCGCGATCTTGTACATGTTCGGGATCATGAGGAGCAGGCCCTGCGACGCCGTGAAGGTCGTCGTGAGCGCTCCCGCCTGCAGCGCGCCGTGCACCGCACCGGCCGCGCCGCCCTCCGACTGCATCTCGGAGACGGAGGGGATGGTGCCCCAGATGTTCTTCCGTCCCTTGGCCGACCACTCGTCCGCCCACTCGCCCATGTTGGAGGAGGGGGTGATCGGGTAGATCGCGATCACCTCGTTGATCCGGTGGGCGACCGAGGCGACGGCCTCGTTGCCGTCCATGGTCACCATGCGCCTGTTCGCCATCGGTAATGCCTCCTCGGGACGTGCGCGCCGCCGCGCGCGCGTTTACGCCGCGGAACAGCCGAGCGGGATTGACTACTGGTCGAGTGGGGCCGCTGGAGCCCGAGAACTGTAGCAGATCGACCGACCCCTCCGACAACCCCGGGGGCCCTCGGCGTTCTTCCAGGACCGGATCGCTCCGCATTCGGATCATGCGGACTCCCACATCCACGCGCAGCCGCCCGCTTGCACGCCGGGTTGCCGCCGTCGCAAGCTGCCCGGCCATGGTGCGCAAGGTCGGTACGAGCCGGATCGTCCGAGAAATCGGGCGTGGCGGCATGGGCGTCGTCTACGAGGCCCACCAGGACGGCCTCGAGCGCCCCGTGGCCGTGAAGGCGCTCGACACCAAGCTCGCGCGCTCCAAGGAGATAGTGGAGCGGTTCCGTCGAGAAGGGCGGGCCTACGCCCGCCTCCGGCACGAGGCCATCGTCGGCGTCCACGACCTCGTGGAGAAGGACGAGGGCCTCTACCTCGTGACCGATCTCGTCGACGGGGCCGACCTCGCCCGCGTCCTCGCGACGGGCGGCGCGCTCCCCGCCGACTGCGTGGCCGTGGTCGGGGCGCGGATCGCCGACGCGCTCGACTACGTCCACTTCAACGGGCTCCTCCACCGCGACGTGAAGCCCGCGAACGTGATGGTCTCTCGCGACGGCGAGGTGAAGCTCATGGACTTCGGCATCGCGAAGGGCGCCGACGATCTGTCGCTCACCAAGGCCGGCATGCTGGTGGGCAGCCCTTCGTACATGGCGCCGGAGGTGCTCGCAGGGGAGGAGGAGGGGCCGGGCGCCGACGTGTGGGCGCTCGGGGTGACGCTCTACGAGCTCGTCACCGGCGAGAAGCCGTTCCGCGGCAAGAACGCCGAGGAGCTGTTCGCCGCCATCTCGCGCGGCCGCTTCAAGAAGGTCCGCGCGCTCGCGCCCGACTGCCCGCGCCGGCTCGCGCACGCCATCGAGCGCTGCCTCTCGAGGAGGCCCGCCGCGCGCATCTCCTCCGCCGCAGCCCTCGCCCGCGTGCTCGACGCGACCGCCGCGCGCCTCGTCGGCCGCAAGCTCCACCCCCGCGCGCGCCTCGTGGCGCTGCTCGCGAACCGCGGCTACGCGACCGAGGAGGTCGCGCTCTCGAAGGTCGATCTCTCCACGCTCCGCGCGACGCGCGTCGCCGACGTGCGCGGCTCCGCCACCGCGGCCGAGTTCCCCATCCGCCACCGCGCGCCGTTCCGGGTAGGGCTCGCGCTCGTGCTCGCGCTCGCCGCCGCGCTCGCGGCGTGGTTCGTGAGGATCTAGCGGCGCCGTGACGGCCCGCTCGCGCGAGCCGGGCTCCGGCGCGAGAGCACCTCGAGGCGGCGGCGCTATAGGATGCGCCCCCGTGCGCGCCCGCATCGTCCTCGTCTACGTCGCCATCGCGTTCCTGTGGGGCTCGACCTGGTCGGTCATCCGCGTCGGGCTCGAGCACCTGCCGCCGCTGCGCTTCGCGGGCGTGCGGATGGCGCTCGCGGCGGCGCTCCTCGCGCCGTTCGCGCTGCGCGGCGGGGCCTGGCGCGTGCTCGTCGGCGAGGCGGGGCCCCGCATCGCGCTCGTGGGGATCTTCCAGATCGCCCTCCCCTACGGGCTCATGTTCGTCGCGCAGCAGTGGGTCCCCTCGGGCCTCGCCGCGCTGCTCTTCGCGAGCTTCCCGGTCTGGATCGCGCTCCTCGCGCGGGTCTTCCTCCCCGGCGAGCGGCTCACGCCGACGAAGCTCGCCTCCGCCGCCCTCGGCGTCGCGGGCATCGCCGTCCTCCAGGCGCCTCACCTCGGCTCGCTCCAGAGCTCGGGCCGGCTCGCGCTCGGGGGCGCGCTCATCCTCTGCGCCTCCATCGTCGTCGCGCTCGCGAACGTCCTCGTGCGGCGCCACCTCCTCGCCGTCTCGCCGCTCGCCATGACGGCGGGCCAGACGCTCGTGGGCGCCGTCGTGCTCCTCGCCGCGGCGCTGGCGCTCGAGCACGGCCGGCCCGCGGAGTACACGCCTGCCGCGCTGGGCGCGCTCGCCTACCTCGCGGTGTTCGGGACGGCCCTCACCTACATCGGGCTCTACTGGCTCGTGCCGCGCGTGCCCATCGCCGCCATCGGCGCGCTCCCGCTCCTCGACACCACCGTGGCGGTCACCCTGGGCGCGGTCCTGCTCCGCGAGGCCGTCGGCTGGAACCTCGCGCTCGGCGGCGCCATGGTGCTCGCCGCGGCGGCGCTCGCCACGCGCGACGCGCCGGCGGCCGCGGACGCCTGACGGCGAAAACTGGCGCGAGCGGCGCGATTCCCCGAGGATCCCGGCGGGGGAAGTCTCTGGGAGGATCGATGGCGCGCATCTCGTTGAAGGACGCGCTGCGCGCGCTCGCGCTCGCGCTGCTCCTCGGGAGCGCGTGCGACTCCCGTGCGCCCATCGGGCCGACCCGGGCGCCGCCGCCCCCCGGCGAGCCGCCGCCCGTCTCGACTGGCGCCTGCGACTCCTGCCACGGCGCCCCTCCGGCGACGGGCGCCCACCTCGCGCACGCGATGATGGTCGGCGCAGACGCGCTCGTCTACGGCGACCTGCGCATCCTCGAGGACGTGGCGACGGGCGGCACGCGCTACGCCTTCGGGTGCGGCCACTGCCACCCGCTCGATCCGGCGGCGCACGAGGCCGACCTCGGGAACGACGGGCTGCCGGACGTCGTGCTCACCCCGCCGCCACAGCCGGTCGCGGGCGACGCCATCAAGCGCCGCAACGCGCCGCAGGCGGCCTGGGATCCTGCGACGGGGACGTGCAGCGGCGTCTACTGCCACTCGAGCGGCCTCGCCGCGCCCGACGCGCCGCTCGACTACCGCACGACGCCCGCCTGGACCGCGGCGCCCGGCGCGCTCGGCTGCGACGGCTGCCACGGGAACCCGCCCCGCTATCGCTCCGCCGGCTCGGCAAGCGCCGCGCCCAACTCGCACCTGCAGCTCGCCGGCGACGGCTGGGAGTGGGGCCACTACGCGGGCCTGCCCGGCGCGTGGCACCCGTCGGGCTCGAAGCACGGCGGGGGCCTCGGCTGGGCGGGCGAGAGCGCGGCCGCGCCCATCACCTGCCAGACCTGCCACTTCGACACGGTGGACCCCGCCAACGTGAAGGGGGGCGGCTTCTACTACCTCGACACCCGGGGCAGCTACGCGCTCGACGTGCCCGAGGCCGACCCGACGCGCAAGGAATCCCTGGACTGGCAGTCGTCGCAGTGCGTGACCTGCCACGACGGCGCGCGCGCGCGCATGGGCTCGGGCAAGGTGCTCCCCCTCCGCCACGTGAACGGCCGGGCCGACGTGGTGTTCGATCCCCGCCCGACGCTGCCCTCGTACTACCCCGGCACCGGGCTCCCGCTGCTCACGCCGCCGGGACCGATCGCGCCGTACTACGTGTGGCCCTTCAACGTGCGGGTCGACGCCGCGGCGCTCCCGCCGGGCACAGAGGTGCGCAAGGCGTCCGACGGGACGAGCGTGCTCGCCGTCTCGCTCGATCACGCGAGCTACGACCCGGCCACCCGCACCTGCTCCAACGTGGGCTGCCACCTCGAGCGGCAGGCGTACGCCGACGCGGGCAGCGTCAAGCCGCTGCGCTGGGGCGACGCGTACGAGTTCTACTGGGCCTGCAACTACTGCCACCCGCGCTTCTGATCCACGGCCGCCCTGCCCCGCGGGGCGGCGTCGCCCCGCCGAGCTCGCTTCGCTCGTGAGATCCGTGGAGCGGCGGAGGCCTCACGCCTCCACGGTGAAGCGCGGCGCGTCCGCCCAGAGCCCCTCGATGTCGTAGAAGCCGCGCGAGTCGCGGCTCATCACGTGCGCGACCACGTCGCCGTAGTCGACGAGGATCCAGCGGCCGGTCTCGTAGCCCTCGACGCCGACCTTGGAGACGCCCTGCTGCTTCATGGTCTGCTCGACGTGGTCGGCGATGGCGGAGGCCTGCCGGTCCGAGTCGGCCGTCATGACGACGAAGTAGTCCGCGTAGCTCGTGAGGCCGCGGACGTCGAGCACCGTCACGTCCTCGGCCTTCTTGTCGAGGCCGGCCTGGGCGATCGCGAGCGCGGTCGGGCGGGCGACGTCGGGCATCGGCGCGGCGGCCTCGGCGGCGGCGGAAGGGAGCCCGGCGGCGGCGGCCCGCTTCGGCGCGCGCGGGGTCCGCTTCTGCGCTTGCGACGCCGGCGCGGGGACGCGCCGCCGCTTCGCCGGGATCTTCCCGCCCCGCGCGGACTGCCTCCCGCCGCGCGCGGGCGCCTTTCCGGACTTCGCGGTCGTCTTCCTCGTCGCCTTCTTCGCAATCGCCTTCTTCTTGATCGCCATTCTTTCCCCTAGCTCCGCACGTGTCCGTCGCCTTCCACCACGTACTTCTGGGTGGTCAGCTCGGAGAGGCCCATGGGGCCGAACGCGTGGAGCTTCGTCGTTGAGATTCCGATCTCGGCTCCCAGGCCGAGCTCGCCGCCGTCGTTGAACCGGGTCGAGGCGTTCACCATGACCGCGCTCGCCGTCACCTCGCGCTCGAAGCGGCGCGCGCTCGCGAGGTCCCGCGTGAGGATCGCCTCGGTGTGGAGCGAGCCGTAGCGGGCGATGTGATCGAGCGCGCCGTCGAGATCGTGGACCACGCGCACCGCCAGGATCTTGTCCGAGAACTCCTTGCCGAAGTCGTCGGGCGCGGCGGCCACCGCGGGGACGCCCGCGCGGGCGAGGATGGTGAGCGAGGTCGGGCAGCAGCGGAGCTCGACGCCGGCGTCGGCGAGGGCGCGCCCCACCCCGGGGAGGAGCCGCCCGGCCGCCTCCCGGTGCACGAGGAGGCACTCGGTCGCGTTGCACACGGCGGGGCGCTGCACCTTGCCGTTCAGCGCGAGGTCCTTCGCCTGCTCGAGCGGTGCGCTCTCGTCGAGGTAGAGGTGGCAGACGCCCTGGTAGTGCTTCACCACCGGCACGCGCGACCGCTCCGCGACGGCGCGGATGAGCGACGGGCCGCCGCGCGGGATGGCGAGGTCGATGAGATCGTCGAGCTTCAGCAGCTCGAAGGTCGCCTCGCGGTCGGCGGTGGGCACGACCTGGGCGCTCGCCGCCGGCAGGCCCGCCGCGGCGAGCCCCTCCGCGAAGGCGGCCTGGAGTGCGAGCGACGAGCGGAGCGCGTCCGAGCCGGGCCGCAGGATGGCGGCGTTGCCGCTCTTCACGCAGAGCGCCGCCGCGTCCACCGTCACGTTCGGCCGCGCCTCGTACACCATCAGCACGACGCCCAGCGGGATGCGGACCTTCTTCACCGAGAGGCCGTTCGGGCGCCGCCAGCTCGCGGTCACCTCGCCCACCGGGTCGGGCAGGGCCGCGACCTCGCGCAGCGCGCCGGCGATCTCCTCGAGCCGCCTGTCGTCGAGCGCGAGCCGGTCGAGGTAGGCGGCGGACTGCCCCGCGGCGCGCGCGGCGGCGAGGTCCTCGGCGTTCGCGGCGAGGATCTCCGCCCGCCGCCGGCCGATGGCGTCGGCGGCGGCGCGCAGCGCGGCGTCCTTCGCGCGCGTCTCCGCGCAGCCGAGCACGCGCGCGGCGTCGCGGGACGCCTCCGCGAGCCGCCGCATCTCGGCAGCGAGCCCCTCGCTCGCGGGTCGTCTCATGGCCGTCATTCCCGGGGTTCGAGCACGACGAGATCGTCCCGGTGGACGATCTCGTCGAGGTACTTATACCCGAGCGCCCGCTCGATCTCGCTCGTCTTCAGCCCAGCGATCTTGCGGATCTCCTCCGCGGCGTAGCCGGCGAGCCCGCGCGCGAACGGCCTCGCCGGGTCCACGGCGATGTCCACCGGGTCGCCTACCCCGAACTGGCCCTCGACGGACCGGACCCCCGACGGGAGGAGGGAGCGGCCCTGCTCGGTGAGCGCCCGGCGCGCGCCCGGGTCCACCACGATGACGCCCTTGCCCTTGGCGGCGGCGGCGAGCCAGCCCTTCCGCGAGGTGAGCCGGGCCGCGCCCCGCGCGAACACCGTCCCCACCGGCTCGCCCGCGAGGAGCGCCGCGAGCGCCCCCTCCCGGCGCCCGGAGAGGAGGGCAGTGACGACTCCCTGGGCGCCGAGCCGGCGCGCCGCCTTCACCTTGGTGGCCATCCCGCCGACGCTGCGCTCGCTGCCGGCGCCGCCCGCGAACCGCTCGATCTCGGCCGTCACGCGGGGAACGTCGTGGAGGAGCGTCGCGCCCCGCTCGGCGGGGTTCCGGTCGTAGAGCCCCTCCACGTCCGTCAGCATCGCGACGAGCCCGGCCTCCACGCACCCCGCGACGAGCCCCGCGAGCGTGTCGTTGTCGCCCACCTTGATCTCGTCCACGGCGACGGTGTCGTTCTCGTTCACGACGGGAACGACGCCGGCCTCGAGGAGCTTCTCGAAGGTGCGCCGCGCGTTGAGGAAGCGCTTGCGCGAGGCGAGGTCGTCGGCGGTGAGGAGCACCTGCGCGACGGTGAGGCCGTGCGCGCCGAGGGCGTCGCCCCAGGCGGCCATGAGGTGGGGCTGGCCCACCGCGGCGCAGGCCTGCTTCGTCGGGATGTCCCAGGGCTTGCCCTTCGTGCGGACGAGCCCGAGCCGCTCCGCGCCGAGCGCCACCGCGCCGGACGAGACGAGCACCACCCGGTGATCGCGCGCGAGCGCCGCGAGCTCCGCGCCCAGCCGGGCGCAGTTCTCTCGATCGAACCGGCCGCTCGGATCGGTGAGCGTGCCGGTGCCGACCTTCACCACGAGCCGCTTCGTGCGGGAGAGGGCGCTGCGCATGGGGGCGAGAGCCTAACCCATCCGGCCCGCGCCCGGCACCGGCCGGGTCACGGCGCGCGCGCGCCGCTCGCCTTCTCGCCCGCGAAGGGGGAATGGGCGCACGAGGCCGCTGCGGATCCGCCGGCGCGGTTCGCGTCAGCTGCCCGCGAGCCCGCGGCCGATCTGCCACGCGCCGAAGGCGAGCAGGACGGCGCCGGAGAGGACCCCGAGCGCCCGCGTGAAGCGGGGTCCGAGCCGGCTCGCCGCGCCCGCGAGGCCGACGATGGCGAGGTTCCCGCCGGTGAGGAAGAGGTAGAAGCCGGCGAGGAAGGCGAGGGCGCGCGCCGGAGCGGCCTGCCACGCCTCGGCGAGCAGCGGGCCGCCCACGAGGCTCCAGAAGATCCAGGCGTTCGGGTTCGTGAGGTTCACGAGGGTCGCGCGCACGATCCCGCGCGGCGGCGCCCGCCCCTCCGCGACGACGCCGGCGCGCGCGGCCCGGAGCGTCGCGACCGCGAGCCACAGGACGACGGCGCCGCCCACGATCTGCAGGCCGCGCAGGAGCCCCGAGGGGAGCTGGGAGAGGACGAGGAGGACGACCGCGATGACCGCCGGATCCGAGAGGAACGGCACGAGCGCGACCGGGAGCGTGCGGAGGGCGCCGTTCCGGAGCGACTGCGCGAGGAGGTAGGCCTGGTACGGCCCGGGCTGGGCGGCGGCGGAGAGCCCCAGCGTCGCGCCGGTGAGGAAGAGCGTCACGGCGCGGAGGAAACACGAAAGCGCGAGCGGCGTCGAGGGCGGCTCCTCCCCAGGCGATCGCGCCCCGGGCGCCGCACCCTGACACGCGCGGGCGCGCGTCGACACGCCGGGACCTCGCGCCGAGGCTCCGCCCGTTCCCCACATGCCCCGACGCGCATGATGACGCCGGGTGGATGCCGTGCACGGCGCGTGATAGGCGTCGTGCCTCTCCTTCATCGAGGAGGCACCATGCGCCGCACCGTCCTCATCCTCGCCGCCGCGCTCCTCTCCGCCTGCAGCGGCGGCGATGGCGGGACGAGCAGCCCGTTCGGCGTGACCGGCAAGGTGCTGGGCTCGGACCGGCTGCCGGTCGCGGGCGCCCGGGTCGCGACGCGGACGGGGGGCGGCTGGCGCTCGACGACGACGGACCTGGAGGGCACCTTCTCCCTCCTGGTGGACGGCTCGCCCTACGACCTCGCGGTCATCAAGGGCGAACAGGTGGAGCTCTACGTGGGCGTCACGCGGGCCAGCCCCGAGGTGCGGCTCGGCGTCCCGGGGGGCACGACCCCCCTCGGCGCCGGCTTCACGACGACGATCACGGGCGACTGCGGCGGCGCGGGGTGCCCGCCCGCCGGCCACGAGGGCAGCGGGCAGCTCACGTTCTCCGCGGGCACCGTGGGCTGGATGGGCACGGCACGGCCACCCGGCACGGCCGGCACGTACTCCGCCACCCTGGGCGGAACCGACGTCGCGACGGGCACGCTCGCCGCCGTGTACTGGGCGTGCCCCGGCGCGTGCACGTCGAGCGCGCCCGACGCGTTCTGGCTCGCGCGCCAGGACTCCGTCACGCTGCGCATCGGCGCGTCGACCGACGTCTCCGCCCTCGCGCTCGCGCCGCTGCCGACCGCCCCCCTCGCCGTGAACGTGACCGCGCCGGACGGCGTGTCGCCCCAGGCCATGATGGGGTTCGCGCTCGGGACCCCGGCCATCTACTGGCTGCACGCCGCGGGCAGCGCCGCGCCGGGCGCGAGCACGTTCCTCATGCCGACCGCCCCGGACCTCCGGACGATGCTGTACGTCATCGCGAGCCCCGCGGGAGGCGGCACCACCACGGCGTCGTGGTCCGGGGGGACGTCGCCGGCGAGCCCGGTCGAGCTCGCGCTGCATCCGCTGCCGGTGCTCCTCGAGCCGGCGGAGGGCGCGACCCTCGGGGTAGGGACGCGGTTCGCGTGGTCGAGCGAGCCCGGCGTCCACGTCCTCGCGCTCGTGTCCAGCACGCCGGGCGCCGCCGACGTGCGCGTCACCACGGCGGAGCAGTCCTTCACCGTGCCGGACCTCGCCGCGCTCGGCCTGTACGTGCCGGCCGGCGCGGCGTACGTCTGGAGCGTGCGCGCCCAGCCGTCCACCGTGGACGCGCGGCTCGCGCCCGCGTCCACGACCCCGACGCCGATACCGCCCACGACGACGATCTCGTCCTGGAGCACGCTGTCGGCGACGCGCGCGGCGACCGCGCTCTAGCCGCGGCGGCGGCGCGCTTCACCGCGCCTGGAGCTTCAACCCCATCTCGATCATGGCGAGGATCGCCTCGGCGTTCCCCCTGGCGTCGTTCACGGGGTGGTGGTCGTGCCCGGTCTTGCGCAGGTGCTTCCACTGCGCGTACGCGTCCTTCACCATCCCGCAGTAGAGGTCGCCGATGCGCCGGCCGCTCCAGCCGAAGGGGTTCCGGGAGAGGTAGGTGTGGAAGTACCAGTTCACGAACTGCCAGTCGAAGGCGAGGTTGTCCGAGAAGAAGACCGGCTTCCCGCGCGTCGTCTCCTGGATCCAGCGCTCGAACGCCGCCATCACCTCGCCCGGCTCGTCGTAGCGCAGGTGCTCCTCGCGCGTCGTCGCCGACACGGCGAGCGCCTCGGGGAGGAACGCATCGGAGATCGGGCGCGTGCGCCCGTAGAACGTCCGGCCGAGCCCCGGCTCGACGAGCACCGCGCCGAGCGACACCATCGAGTACTTCCCCGGGATCGGGCCGTCCGCCTCGACGTCCACCACGTAGAGCGACATGGGCTCTCTCTAATCACGCTCGAGGTAGTCGAGATCGACCCCGAACGTCTCCCGCAGCCGGAGCGCGGAGACGAGGGCCAGCGTGAACCAGACCGCGCCCACGGCGAGCGCCCCGCCGAGGAGGCCGAGGGAGGGGCGCAGGAACACGAACGACGAGGTCACCACCACCACGAGGCCGCGGACGAAGTTCGGCACGGTCGTCGCCACGGTGGCGCGGATGTTCGTGCCGAACTGCTCGGCGGCGACGGTGACGAAGATGGCCCAGTAGCCGCTCGTCACCCCGAGCAGGCCGCAGAGCACGAGGAACCGCGCCGGGGAGGCGCCCCGGCCGGCGAGGAAGTAGGCGGCGATCGCGCCCGCGAGGAGGGAGAGGAAGAGGAGCACCACCTTGCGCCGGCTCCGGAGCACCTGGGAGAGCGTCCCGCTCGCGAGGTCTCCGGCGACGAGGCCGCCGTAGAAGAACGCCACCGCGTCGCCCGCCGACACCGGCCCGGTGACGCCGAGCGCCTGGGCGAACTCGGGCGCGCCGAGGACCAGGATCGCGTTCGCGAACCAGATGGGCACGGCGATGAGGATCGACGCCAGGTAGCGCGTGAGCCGCTCCCCGTCGGTGAAGAGGGAGAGGAAGTTGCCGCGCGAGACGCCCTTCGCCTTCGCCGCGCGGCGGAACATCCCCGACTCGCGGACCTTGATGCGCAGGACGAGGAGCACGAGGCCGAGCCCGCCGCCGACGAGGTACGCCCAGCGCCAGTCGAGCCACTTCGCGACGAGGTTCCCCGCCACCGCGCCCGAGACCCCCACCGAGGCGACGATCATCGTCCCGTAGCCGCGCAGGCGGGCGGGCAGGATCTCGGAGACGAGCGTGACGCCCGCGCCGAGCTCGCCGGCGAGCCCGAGCCCGGCCGCGAAGCGCAGGAGCTTGTAGGTGGCGAGGTCCTGCACGAAGCCGTTCGCGAGCGTCGCGAGCGAGTAGAGCGTGATCGAGCCGAAGAGGATCTGCAGCCGCCCGAGCTTGTCGCCGACCACGCCGAACAGGATCCCGCCGATGAGCATCCCCACCATCTGCCAGTTGAGGATCGAGAACCCCTCGGTGAGGAGCAGCTCGGGGGCGACGCCCAGCGCGGTGAGGCTCGGCTTGCGGACGATCGAGACGAGGATGAGGTCGTAGATGTCGACGAAGTATCCGAGCGCCGCGACGATCACGGCGGCGTTCACGACCGCGCGCGCGCCGGTCGGCGCCTCGGCTTCGGGGGAGACGAAGGTCGCCATGCTGGCCGGCGAGTGAAGCAGAGTCCGCCGGCGGAGTCGAGGCGGCGCCGCCGCGGGGGCGGGCGCTCGCGATGACGCGCTGCTTCGCGCGCCGCCGCACCTCGCGGGCATGCGTGCCTCGGCGGGGCCGCGGCGCGGCTCACCCGCGCGCGAGCGGCGACGCGTCGAAGCGCGCGAGCAGCTCCTCGGGCCCGGCGTAGATGGCGATGCAGCCCGCGCTGCGGAGCTCCCGCTCGTCGAAGCCGCCGGAGAGGAGCCCGATCGTGCGGAGGCCGGCGCGGCGCGCGGCGAGCGCGTCCCAGGGCGAGTCCCCCACCGCCAGCGCGCGCTCCGGCGGCGCGTGCACGCGCGCGAGCGCCGCCTCGAAGATGTCCGGGTGCGGCTTCGACCGCTCCGCGTCGTCGGCGGTCGTCGCGCCCTCGAGCAGCGCGCCGATCCCGAGCAGCCGGCGGTTGTGCTCCACCTCGTCCTCCTTGCCGCTCGAGGCGAGCGCGACGCGCAGCCCCGCGTCGTGCGCCCGCCGCACGAGCTCCGCCGCGCCCGGGAGCGGCCTCACGCGCGACATGTACTCCCTCCTCCACAGCTCGCCCCGGAAGCGCTCGAGCGCCTCGCCGTCCCGCGCGCGCTCGTCCTCCGACAGGAACACCGGGATGAGCTGGTCGCCGCCCTTGCCGATCTGCCTTCGCACCTCCTCGAGCGGCACGTCCTTGCCGAACCTCCGGAGCGCCTCCCGCCACGCCTGCGCGTGCAGGTCGACCGAGTCCACGAGCGTCCCGTCCACGTCGAAGAGCACCGCCTCCGGAGGGGCCATGTCCGTGAAGGTGGGTGTTGCCCGCCGGCGCGGCACCCGCTTGCGCGCGGCTCCGGCAGCCCGACCCTGGGGCGACCCGTACACAGGGTCGAACGAGGCATCCCCCCCGTGATGCGCCGCGCGCATCGTCAGTCGGAACGCGGATCTGCGTGAACGAAGCGTGTACGCCGCCCCGAGGCCGTCCCTCGGCACGGATCTTCCACCTCGTCCCGTCTTCGCGGCGTGTGCCGCGGGGGGAAAGAGAGATGAGCGCGAACAGACCGACGGCGGGACCCGTGCGCCTCCTGCAGCTCGAGGGCGTCTTCGACGTGCCCGCGGCCCAGCGCGTCACGCGCGCGCTCGCCGAGGGAGCCGTGGACGAGGCGGTGCACCTCGATCTCACCCACGTGCGCGAGTTCCACGACTTCGGGGTGGCCTTCCTCGCCCAGGCGCTCGCCGCCCGCCCCCGCCACGTGGTGGTGCGCGGCCTCCGGCAGCACCACCTGCGGCTCCTGCGCTACCTCCGCATCGACACCGCGGGAGTGGACCTGGGCGCGGAGACCGAGGCGGCCTGACGGGGGGCCGCCCGCGCGTCGCGCCGCTCGAAGCGAGGCCTCGCCCTCGCGGCTCCCCGCTCGCGACCGCTCGGGGTTGAGGGCGCGACCGGGCAGATCCGCTCGATCGGCGCCGCGCCCGTGGCTATGCTGCACGCCGGCAAATGCAAGACGTTCTAGGGAACACCCTCGGCCTCAAGCCCTCGCAGCTCCACGCCCTCCGCCGCACCTATCGCCGCCGCGTCGACGACGGCTCGATCGTGACCCCGGAGCTCGCCCGCCACCTCACCGAGGTGTCGCACGAGACGAACCGGCAGATCGGGGTGCTCCTCGACCGAAAGGGGGACGTCCAGTCGGTCATCGTGGGCGACGCCCGCAAGCTCGAGCTGCCCGACGTGGGGCGCGGCCGCGCCGGCGAGAGCCGCCTGCGCGGCCTGCGGCTCGTGCACACGCACCTCAACGGCGAGCCGCTCACGCGCGACGACCACACCGACCTCGCGCTCCTGCGCCTCGACCTCGTCGCGGCGATCGAGGTCCGCGAGGACGGGTTCCCGGGCAAGGTGCACTACGCGCACCTCGTGCCGGAGAACGCGCAGGGCGCGATGTGGAAGGACGAGGAGGCGGCGAGCGTCCACGAGCTCTCCTACGACGCGCTCGGCGGGGCGCTCGCGCTCGAGGAGGAGTTCGCCCGGGCGCGCGCGGTGCGCCGCACGGGCGGGCGCGAGCGGGCGATCCTGGTCGGCTTCGGCGGCAAGGGCCGCACCCGCGCCGACGCGGAGTCGTCGCTCGAGGAGCTGAAGGAGCTCGCGCGGACCGCGGGGGTCGAGGTGATCGACGCGACCGTCCAGCTCCGCCGCGATCCCGACCCGCGCTACCTCATCGGCAAGGGCAAGCTCGAGGACGTGGTGCTGCGCTCGATGCAGCTCATGGCCACGGTGATCGTGTTCGACGCGGAGCTGTCCCCGTCGCAGGCGCGCCACATCGCCGAGGCGACGAGCCTCAAGATCCTCGACCGCACCCAGCTCATCCTCGACATCTTCGCGCAGCGCGCGCAGAGCGCCGACGGCAAGCTCCAGGTCGAGCTCGCCCAGCTCAAGTACCTCTACCCGCGCCTGGTCGGCCGCGACGACTCGCTCTCGCGGCTCGCCGGCGGCATCGGCGGGCGCGGCCCGGGCGAGACGAAGCTCGAGATCGACCGCCGCCGCGTGCGCGACCGGATCACCGCGCTCGAGCGGCGCATCGAGGCGCTCGGCTCGAACCGCCAGCTCCGCCGCAAGCAGCGGAACGACCGCGGCCTGCCGGTGCTCTCCATCGTGGGCTACACGAACGCCGGCAAGTCCACGCTGCTCAACGCGCTCACCGACTCGGCGGTGCTCGCCGAGGACAAGCTCTTCGCGACGCTCGACCCGACGAGCCGCCGGCTCAGGTTCCCGCGGGACCGCGAGGTCATCATCACCGACACCGTCGGCTTCATCCGCGACCTGCCGCCCGATCTCGTGAACGCGTTCCGCGCCACGCTCGAGGAGCTCACCGACGCGGACCTCCTGCTGCACGTCGTGGACGCCTCCGACCCGCGGCACCCGGAGCAGATCGCGGCGGTCGAGAAGATCCTCGCCTCGCTCGGCCTCGAGGAGAAGCAGCGGCTGCTCGTGTTCAACAAGACCGACCGGCTGCCGCCGGGCGAGGGCGCCGCGCTCGCGCACCGCGAGGAGGGCGTGCCGGTCTCGGCGGTGACGCGCGACGGGCTCGCTGAGCTCCTCCACCTGTGCGATCGCCTGCTCTGGGCCGAGGGCCGGGTGGCCTTCGCGGACGTCGAGGCGAGCGCGTCCGCGACCGGCGGCGACGCGCAGCGCACCGCCCTCGCGCCGGGGCGGCTCGTGCCCTCGCGCCTGCTCCGGGTGTCGTAGGGAGGCGCCGTGGCGCCTCCGGTCCCTTCCGGTCTAGAGTCGCGGCCCGCATGACCCGCACGCTCGCCCTCACCCTCGCCGCCGCCGTCGCGGCCTGCTCCCGCTCCGGCTCCGAGGGGAAGGAGCGGCTCAAGGCAGAGGCCGAGGCCGAGCGCGCCGCGCACGCCGCGTTCGACTTCTCGAAGCCGGCCGAGGCGCTCGCCCTCTCCGCGGACGACGTCGCGCGGGCCCTCGGCTCGTTCGAGTGGTCGGCCGCCGTCGACTGGACGGTCGCGAGCGAGGGCTCCGCCGAGCCCACGCCGCCCCCGCCGCCCGCCGCGGAAGGCCAGCCGGCGCCGTTCGTGCCCCCTCCTCCGCCGCCGCCCAGGGTCCACGCCCTGGAGCGCCACCGCATCCTCCAGGCCGCGACCGGCGAGTTCCAGGTCGAGGCGGACGTCGATCCCGGGCTCGGACCCGGCTCCGACACCGGCAAGCAGATCGTCTGGGCGGGCGGGATGACCTACGCACGGGCCCGGTTCGCGCCGTTCCGTGAGCGCCCGACCGATCACGGCCGCGACGCGCGGCGGTTCCGCGAGGACAGCTTCCACGTCGCCCGCGCGCTCGCGGCGCTCTACGGCGGCGCCCTCGCCATCGAGCCCGCCGGGGAGGCGACCGTGCTCGGCCGCGCCGCGCGCCGCTACCGGCTCGCGCTCGCGCCCGGCGCCGCGCCGGGGACGAAGGCACGCGCCCTGCCTGCCGGGAAGGCCGATCCCGACACCGCCGTCCGGTTCAAGTTCCTCGACGGCCGCGTGCCGGAGTCCGCCGACGGCGAGCTCCTCCTCGACGCGCAGACGGGCGCCCCGCTGCGCGTCCGGCTCGCCGGCGCGTTCACCGTGAAGGACGCCCCCGGCGTGCGCGCCACCGTGGAGCTCCTCGCGCAGGTGACGTCGCTCGGGGAGAAGGCCGCCGCGATCCAGCCGCCGAAGTCGCCCCTGCCCGACGTCCGCAAGCCGCCCGGGGTGGCGGGGGCGCTCGAGGCCGCGGGGCTCAAGAAGAAGACCGAGGCCGAGGCGGGCGGGTCCGAGCCGGCCGACGACGAGCAGTAGGCGCGCGGATCCCGCCCGCCGGCGCGCTCTCGCCTCACCCGGCGACGAGCCGCCTCCAGTCGACCATGAGACAGCGGTCCTGGACGACCTGTATCCCCGCCCGGGCGAGCCGCTCGGCGGCGGCGTCGTTCCGGATGCCGAGCTGGAGCCAGACGGCGCGCGGACGCTTCTCGAGCAGGTCGTCGACGTGCGGCGGGACGTCCTTCGGCCGGCGGAACACGTCCACGAGGTCGAGCTCCCCCGGTACGTCCGCGACCTTCCGGTACACGCGCCGGCCGAGGATCTCCCGGACCTCCGGGTAGTACACCGGCACCGGCACGATCTCGACGCCCACGTCGGCGAGGTACTTCGGCACGTAGAAGGCCGCCTGGCTCGCCTGCGCCTCGGTCTTGATGCCGAGGACAGCCACCCGCCGTGTGGACCGCAGGAGCGCGCGGATCGCCGCTTCGTCCTCGAGGATGTTGTCGCGCCAGTCGGCCATGCCCTTCCTCCGTTGGGGGGACAAGATGCCGGGCGTGAGGGCGCCGCGCAACGGCGCGAACGGGACCCCCAACGCCTCGGAATCACGCTGGGTCCGGGGGAAGAATCGTGTGCGATATCGTGGGCTTGATCCCACGTCTGCCCTGCGGCCGAGGGGCCTCGCGAAAAATGGACAGGGGGCAGTGCGCGCCTACCATGACCTCCATGGACAAGAAGAAGAAGCCCGGCGTCGCGGTGGTCACCGAGGGCACGGCGCAGGCCGCGCTCCGGCGCTCCCCCGCGAAGGAGCTCGCGCCCGAGGAGGAGAAGGTCCTCCGGATGCGCCTCGGCGCGGCGCCGCCCCGGGCCGCCCCGCTCGAGAAGGCGGGCGCGGGCCTCACCGACCTCGAGATCGAGCTGCTCGCCTACGAGATCGAGGCGCACCTGCGGTGGAAGGAGCACAGGGCCGCACACGAGGCGCGGCGCGCGAGGCCGGCGCCCACCCCGGTGCCGTCGCGCACGAAGGAGAAGATCGTCCGCGCGCTCCGCAGGAAGGCCTAGCCCGGCGCGGGCCCGGGCACCCCCCTCACCGGCCCTCGAGCTTCTCCACGAGCCGCCGCGCCGCCAGCACGGGCGCCGGCGGCTCCTCCGTCTCCGGGAGCCGCCCGGCCGCGAGGAGCCCGGCGAGGTGCGCGGCGGTCCGCGGGTTCCGCCACCAGTCCTCGTCGAACCGCTCGACGAGCCCGCGCCGGAGCGCCTCGCCCGCGGCCGCGCCCGCGAGCGCCGCACCGAGCCGGGCCGCGTCGGCGTCGCGCGACGCGCGGGCGAGGTCCCACTCGGCGCCCGTGGCGGCGGTGAGCGCCTCGCGGTGCGCCTGCCGCCAGGCCGCGCCCGAGAGGCCCCGCTCGACCTCGGTGGCGACGCGCAGCGCCGCCGCGTCGGCGCGCAGCGAGAGGAGCCGCCGCAGGGCGAGCGCGCGCACGACGTCCGTCGCCTGGCGGCGATCCACGTCGGCCCGGTCGTGGAGCCAGCGCGGCTCGAGGAGGAGCGAGCCGAGGAGCCACGCGAGGGCCTCGCCGAGCAGGGGATCGCGGCGGTGCGGGCGCGCCGCCCCCGCGGCGAGCGCGCGCGCCACCGCGGCGAGGAGGTCGTGCCAGTCGCCGGCGCCGCCGCGCGGCCGGAAGG
>NZ_JALCYX010000053.1:0-29824 GCF_022690695.1 Anaeromyxobacter sp. SG17 | reverse complement strand
TTTGCGCCCGCGCCGGCGGCCGTCCCCGGCTCGCCCGCCACGCGGCGCGCGAGCGTCGTCCTGCACGGCGCGCTCGAGGAGTCGATCGCGCGCGCCCTGCCTCCCGCGGACCGGGCCATCGCCGACCAGCTCACGCAGGTGGTGAACCGGCTGCTCGTGTGGGACCTCCAGGTCGCGCGCGACGGCAGGAAGGGCGATCGGCTCGAGATCCTCTACACGCCGTCCCCGCCGGCGGCTCCCGGCCTCCCGCCGAGCGCCGAGCCCGTCGTCGAGGCGGTGCGCTACGTCTCCCAGAAGCTCGGGAAGGCGTTCTCGGTCTACCGCTTCCAGGCCGAGGGGGCGCGCTGGGCCCGCTACTACCGGGAGGACGGCAGCGAGCTCGAGGAGCACATCGTCGACGCGCCCATCGGCGAGTACGAGCAGGTCACCTCGCTCCTGCGTGACGGTCGCCGCCACAAGGGCGTCGACTACAAGGCGCCGGTCGGGTCGCCGGTGTTCGCGCCGTTCGAGGGCGTGATCCAGCGGCGCAACTGGAACTTCCGCGGAAACGGGAACTGCCTCGACATCCTCGATCCGGCGAGCGGCCGCCACGCGATCTTCCTGCACCTCGAGGTGCTGCCGAAGGAGATGATCGCCGGCCGCCGCGTGAAGAAGGGCGAGCAGATCGCGCTCTCCGGCAACAGCGGCCACTCGTTCGCGCCGCACCTTCACTACCAGCTCGAGGACGCGAGCGGTCGGGTGCTCGATCCCTTCGAGGTCCACAAGATCGAGCACCGCTCGCTCGTGGCGGCCGTCCGGCCCGCCTTCGAGGTCCGCCGCGGCGCGCTCGACTCGGCGCTCGGCGGCAGCGCGATCGCCGCGCCTGGCGCGGTCGTCCCCGCGGTCCACACCGCCCCGGCGCCGTGACCGTCTGAGACCGGGGTCCCCGGGATACGTCCCGAGCGTAGCCGCAGCCGGATGAGGCTGCGGCGGAGCGAGCCGGGGGTCCGGGGGGCGCGTAGCTGCGCCCCCCGGCAAGAAGAAAAGGGCCGCCTCTCGCGAGGCGGCCCTTCGTGTTTCACGAGACTGCGAGCCGGCGGCTAGACCTTCCGGCCGCCCTCGGCCGCCCACTTCTCGAGCATGGCCGTGGTGACCGACTTCGGACGCTCGATCGCGTAGCCGAGGCCGCGGTCCCACACGAGGTTCGCGAGCACGCCCAGCGCGCGGCCGACGCCGAAGAGGACCGTGTAGAAGTCCCACTCGCGGACGCCGTAGTACCACTGGATCACGCCCGAGTGCGCGTCGACGTTCGGCCACGGGTTCTTGGTCTTCCCGTGCTCCGTCAGGACGCCCGGCGCCACCTCGTAGATCATGTTCACGAGCTGGAAGAGCGGGTCGTTCGGCAGGTGCTTCTTCGCGAACTCGTTCTGCGCCGTGTAGCGGGGATCCGTCTTGCGGAGCACCGCGTGGCCGTAGCCCGGGATGACCTGGCCGGAGTTCAGCGTGTCCCAGAGGAACTGCTTCAGCTGCTCCTTCGAGGGCACCTGGTTGTTCAGCTTCTTCATCGTCTGCTGGATCCAGCCGAGCACCTCCTGGTTCGCGAGGCCGTGGAGCGGGCCCGCGAGGCCGTTGATGCCGGCCGAGTACGCGTAGTACGCGTCGGACAGCGCCGAGGCCACGAGGTGCGCGGTGTGCGCGGAGACGTTCCCCGACTCGTGATCCGAGTGGAGGATGAAGTACATGCGGGCGACGTCGTCGTACGGCTTCTTCTGCCCGATCATCTGGGCGAAGTTGCCGCCGAGGTCGAGCTTCGGATCCGACGGGATGTGCGTGTCACCCTTGTACTTCATGCGGTAGATGTACGCCGCGAGGACCGGGAGGCGCGCGACGAGCGTCATCGCGTCCTCGTACATCGGGTCCCACATCTCGGTCTTCTTGAGGTTGCCCTCGCCGTAGCGCTTCGCGAACACCGACTCGCGCTGCATCGCCACGATGCCGGCCGAGAACATCGCCATCGGGTGCGAGTCGCGCGGCATCGCGCGGAGCACGTCGATGACGTACTGCGGGAGCACCTCGCGGGCCTTGAGGTCCGCCTGGATCTCGGCGGCCTCGGCCTTCGTGGGGATGTCGCCGGTGAGCAGGAACGAGAAGAAGCTCTCGACCGTCGGCATCTCCGCGCCGGCGACCACGTGCTCCTTCAGCGCGTCGAACGTCTCCGGGATCGTCTTGCCGCGGAAGCGGATGCCTTCCTGCGGGTCCAGGTACGAGATGTCCGTCACGAGGCAGCGCACGTCACGGGCGCCGCCGATGGCCTGGCCGATCGTGACCTTGTCGATGACGATCTCCGCCAGCTCCTTGTTCAGCTTCTGCGTGCGCGGGCGGAATGCCTCGATCTTCTCCTTGAGCTTCCGCTTGAGCGTCTCAGCCATTGTCGACCCCAGCCATTTGTAGAGGTTTGTTCTGCAACTACAGAGCGCGTTGAACCGAGGGCCGAATCCTACCCAGCGAATTTCGGCCAGGGCAAACCGGATCGGGAACAACTCGTGGAGCCGCCGAGTCTAGTTTCGACCCGGCCCCCTGCTCCCCGCGCCCGGGCGCACACCTCGATGCCTACTCGCTCCGACAGGGCCTCGCCCGTCCCGGTGCGGTCGGCTGTCGCAAGCTACACCGCTCCAGCCGCCGCAGGCGAGCGCAAGCGGTCGCTGACCTCGGCGCTGGGCTGGGAGACGGGCGCGCGCGAGCGGGACGCGCGCCCGCAGGAAGGCTCAGCGACGGCCGGCGGCGAGCGCCGCCGCGACCTCCGCCGCCACGTTCCGCGACGCCTGCGGCTCGTCCCCGACCGCCGCCTCGGTCGCGAGGTCGGGCACGATGGGCTCGGGGAGCGCCGCGGCGACGGCGTGGCTGGGCTTCTCGGCGCCGGCGCCGGAGCGGCAGGTCCTGCACCAGGGCTGGTTGCGAATCGCGCCGTCCGCCATCTTGCGGAGCCCGAACTGCGCGAGGGGCCGCATCTTGTGGCACTTGAGGCACATGAGGGTGATGAACACCTCGTTGCCGTCGGCGTCGTAGACCGACGAGCGGCGCCTCTTCGGCTTCGCGGCGGCGGGCGCGGCGCGCTTCGCGACGGGGCCGCCCTTCTCGAGCTCGCCCTTCGCGATCGCGGGCGCCACCATCACCTTCACGGCCATCGGTCCAGGACCTCCTGCTGCGGGATGCCGGCCATCCGGGACGGCCGGCGGACCGTAGCGAACCCCTCTGACAGCGCGCCGACTGGACCGGCGCGGCGCCGAGTGCGAGCATTCGACGAGGGGAAGGGGAGTGGAACAGCACTCAGCGGAGTATCGGACCGTCGCGGTGTTCGGAAGCCTCACCGACGCGGAGCTCGTCCGCGGGATGCTCGAGGCGGATGGGATCGCCGCCGCGGTGCTCGAGGGGACCGACGCGGCGCTCCTGCCGGGCGTCGGCCGGACGATCCGCGTCCTCGTCCCGGCCCACGATCTGCCCCGCGCGCGAGAGATCCTCGCGAGCCCCGCCATCTCGCCGACCGACGTGGAGGACGACCTCGTCGCCCCGGTGCCCGAGAGCGGACGCTCCTGGACGGTCGGCTGGATGGCGCTGCTCATCGCAGCCGCGCTCCTGGCGGCGGCGTTGCTGTGAACGGGGCTTCGCCCCACCCCGCTCGCGCCGCCACGATCCTGTGCCCCCCAACGGGAGCGCGCGACCGCCTGCTCGCACACATGGCGCCCATCTCGGAGCGACCCTAGCTTCCCGCCAGGGTTCCGATGGACGCACCTAAGGACATCCCCCTGCTCGATCCCAAGGTCGTCGCCCGGATGCACCGCATCTCGCAGGTCGCGGCGGCGCTCGCGGGCGGTATCGGGGTGGGCGCCCTGGTCAGCCATCCCCTGGGCGTCCCGTGGCTCCGAACCCTCGCCCGGGGGATCGAGGTCCAGCCGAACACGGCGGCGGGCATCATCGCGGCCGCCGTCGGACTCTCGCTCGCGGGGCTCGGCGCGCGCTGGGCGCGGATCGCCTCTCGCGTGATCGGCGTCCTCGTCGCGGCCCTGGGCGCCGCCACCCTCGTCGAGCACCTCGCCCTCGTCGACCTCCACATCGACCGGGTCCTCGTGCCGGGCCTGGGCCTGAGCGCCGCGGTCACGCTCCCCGGCCGGCCCGGTCCGCCCGCCGCCGCGAGCTTCCTGCTCGCGGGCGTGGTCCTCGTGGGCCTCGACGCGCGCCGCCGCGCCGCGTGGCTCGCCCAGGGGCTCGCCATCGTCGCGATGGCCATCGCGCTCCTCGGCGTCGTCGGCCACACCTTCGACGTCTCGCTGCTCTACCGCGAGGCCACCGTCACCGGGATCGCCTTCCCGTCCGCCATCGCGCTCTTGACGCTCGACGTGGGCCTCCTGTGCGCCCGTCCGGACCGCGGCTTCGTCGCGAACCTCGCGTCTACAGGCGCCGGGAGCGCGCTCGCGCGCCGGCTGCTCGTCTACGTCCTGCTCCTCCCCCTGCTCCTCGGCGGGCTCGCCCTCGCGGTGACGGGCGCCTCGGGCGAGGGGGCGCTCGCCGTCTCGCTCCTCGTCGTCGTGCTCTCGCTGCTGTTCGTCGTGCTGGTGCTCCGGGACGCGGTCGCGATCGACCGCATGGAGCTCGCGAAGCTCCGCGCGCAGGAGGCGCACGCCGCCTCGCGCGAGGAGCTCGCCCGCGCGCTGGCGCGCGAGCAGGACGCGCGCGTCCACGCCGAGGCCGCGAGCCGCTCGAAGGACGAGTTCCTCGCCACGCTCTCGCACGAGCTGCGCACGCCGCTCAACGCGATCCTCGGCTGGTCCGGCCTCCTGCGCGACGCGGGCGGCGATCCGGAGCGGCTCGCCCGCGGCCTCGCGGTCATCGAGCGGAACGGCCGCACGCTCGCGCAGCTCGTGTCGGATCTGCTCGACATGTCGCGCATCGCGGCCGGGAAGATCGAGGTCGGGCACGCCGACGTCGATCTGCTCGGGGTGGTGGACGACGCGGTCGAGGCGGTCCGCGCGACGGCGCGCGCCAAGGGCGTCGCGCTCTCCCGCACCGCAGGGCCGGAGCTGCCCCGCGTCGTCGGCGACGCCGCGCGCCTGCGCCAGGTCGCGTGGAACCTCCTGTCGAACGCGGTGAAGTTCACTCAGCCGGGCGGCAGCGTCGACGTGCGGCTCGCGGCGTCGCGCGGGGGCGCCCTCCTGGAGGTGAAGGACACCGGCGTGGGAATGGCGCGCGACTTCCTCCCGGTCGTGTTCGATCCGTTCGTCCACGCGGAGGGGGCGTCGGTGCGGCGCCACGGCGGGCTCGGGCTCGGGCTCGCGATCACGAGGCAGCTCGTGGCGCTCCACGGCGGGACCATCGAGGCGGAGAGCGACGGGCCGGGCCGCGGGGCCACCTTCCGCGTGGTGCTGCCGCCGGTCGCGCGCGCGCCCGCGGTGGCGCCGGCGGCGGTGAGCGCCCGGCCCGACCTGGGCGGCGCCCGGGTGCTCGTCGTGGACGACGAGGCGGACTCGCGGGACGTGCTGCTCCAGCTGCTCGCCTCGTGGGGCGCGCGGCCGGAGGGCGCGGCCTCCGTCCGCGAGGCGCTCGACGCCGTCGCCCGGGAGCGCCCGGACCTCGTCGTGTCGGACATCGCCATGCCGGGAGAGGACGGCTTCACGTTCGTGCACGAGCTGCGGCGCCTCGAGGAGGCGCGCGGCGAGCGGCGCGTGGCGATCGCCGCGCTCACCGCGTTCGCGCGCCCCGAGGATCGGCAGCGCGCGATCGCGGCGGGCTTCGACGCGCACCTCGCGAAGCCGGTCGATCCCGCGACGCTGCACGCGACGATCGCCGGGCTCCTGCGCGACACCCGCGTCCCGGACGCCGCCGCCGGCCCGCAGGGCACGGCCGCGAACCCGGACGCGCCGGAGCCGCCGCGGACCGGCGGCGAGGACGCGCGCGCGGCGGGCTGAGGCGCTTGGATCACGGCCCGGGTGCGGCCGAGCGTGGAGCGAGCCCGCGCTGCTTCGTCCTACAACCGGGCCCCGACGTAGACGATGACCTGCAGCACGCCGGTGAAGGCGACCAGCGCGGCGGCGGAGACGGAGCTCTTGGCGGTGGCGCGCAGCCAGCCGATCAACCCCGGCACCGCGAGCGCCAGCCCGAGGATGAGCCCGAGGGGCAGCCCGCTCACCGAGATGTGCAGGTAGCCGAGCGCGACCGCGGTCTCGACGGCGGCCGCGACGAGCGCGATCACCGGGAGCACCCGCTGCGCGGAGGAGGCGACGAGCAGGACGGAGGCGGCGAGGGCCGAGACGGCGAGGGCGACGTGGAGCGTCATGCCCGCCGCTTCTACGCCGTCCCCTCGCGACCGCGCAAGAACGCGGCGCGCACACATCGGCTCACGGGCTCGCCCCCGCCCCGCCGGCGACCGCGGTCGCCCTGGCGAGCGACCCGCGCCGCTCAGGACCGCGAGACGATCTGGCGGAGCACGTACGGCATGATCCCGCCGTGCCGGTAGTACTCGGCCTCGATCGGCGTGTCGATCCGCACGACGAGCTCCACCTCGTCGCGGCGCCCGTCCCTGCGGTGCACGACGAGCGTCGCCCGCTGGCGCGGGGTGAGCCTCCCGGCCACGCCGACGAGGTCGAACGTCTCCGTGCCGTCGAGCCCGAGCGTCTGGGCCGACACGCCCTCCGGGAGCTGGCAGGGGAGGACGCCCATGCCGACGAGGTTCGAGCGGTGGATGCGCTCGAAGGAGCGCGCCACGACGAAGCGGACCCCGAGGAGCGCCGTCCCCTTCGCCGCCCAGTCGCGCGAGCTGCCGGTGCCGTACTCCAGGCCGGCGACGATCGCGAGCGGGATGCCGTCGCGCGCGTACTCGAGCGCGGCGTCGTGGATGGGGAGGCGGCGGCCGGTGGGCTGGTGGACGGTGACCCCGCCCTCGACCCCCGGCACCATGAGGTTCTTGATGCGCACGTTCGCGAACGTGCCGCGCACCATCACGTGGTGGTTCCCGCGGCGCGCGCCGTAGCTGTTGAAGTCGCGCACCGAGACGCCCAGCGCCTGCAGGTAGGTCCCCGCGGGCGACGACGGCTTGATCGAGCCTGCCGGGCTGATGTGGTCCGTCGTGACCGAGTCGCCGAAGATGGCGAGCGCGCGTGCGTGGAGCACGTCCTTCGCCTCGGACGGCGCCGCGGCGAAGGGCGTGAAGTACGGCGGCTCCTGGATGTAGGTGGACTCGGGGTCCCAGTCGTAGCCCTTGCCGCCGCGCACCGGGAGCGCGTTCCAGCGCGCGTTCTCGTTGAAGCCGCCGTAGTAGTTCTTCCGGTACTCCTCGGGGTTCGCCGCGGCCGGCCGGAGCGCGTCGATCTCCTCCGCAGTCGGCCAGAGCTCGCGCAGGAACACCGGCCTGCCGTCCTTCCCGACGCCGAGCGGCTCCTGCTCGAGGTCCACGTCGACGCGGCCCGCGAGGGCGAAGGCGACGACGAGCGGGGGGCTCATGAGGAAGTTCGCCTTGACGCTCTGGTGGACCCGCGCCTCGAAGTTGCGGTTGCCGGAGAGCACCGACGCCGCCACGACGTCGTGGTCGGTGACGACCTTCTCGATCCGCTCGTCCAGCGGACCGGAGTTCCCGATGCAGGTGGTGCAGCCGTAGCCGACAACCTGGAACCCGAGCCGGTCGAGGTAGGGCTGCAGCCCGGTCTCGGCGAGGTAGCGGGAGACGACGCGCGAGCCGGGGGCGAGCGAGGTCTTCACGTGCGGCTGCACGGAGAGTCCGCGCTCCACCGCCTTCTTCGCGAGGAGCCCGGCGGCCAGCATGACGCCCGGGTTCGAGGTGTTCGTGCAGGAGGTGATCGCGGCGATGAGGACGTCGCCGTGGCCGATCTCGACGGTGCCGGGGAGCTCCCGCCGCGGCGGGTTCGGCTGGGTGTCCGGCGTGGGCCGGTTGTTGATCATCTCGTACTCGGTGAGGGTGCTCGTGTTCTTCCGCTCGCCGTCCGGCAGGCTGTCAGAATCCTGTAGGCCGCCGCCCGTGGTGGTCGGCGGGGATCCGTTCGGCGAGCGGTAGCGCTGGCGGAGCTCCTCCGCGGGCTTGCCGTAGCCGGACGCGTCCTTGCGGGTGAACAGCTCCTGGAACGTGCGCTTCAGCGCGCGTAGCTCGATGCGGTCCTGCGGCCGCTTCGGCCCGGCGACGGCCGCGCCCACGCTCGCGAGGTCGAGCTCCACGACCTCGCTGTAGTCGACCTCGCCGGCGCGCGGGATGCGCAGGAGCCCCTGCGCCGCGTAGTAGGCGCGGAAGGCGTCCACAGTCTCCTTCGGGCGCCCGGTCTGCTCGAGGTACCGGATCGAGCGCTCGTCGGGCGGGAAGAAGCCCACCGTGGCGCCGTACTCCGGGGCCATGTTGGAGAGGGTGGCGCGCTCCGGGACCGGCAGGCTCGCCGCGCCCTCGCCGAAGAACTCGACGAACTTCCCGACCACCTTCGCCTTGCGCAGGAGCTCGGTCACGCGCAGCACGAGGTCCGTCCCCGTCACCCCCTCGCGCAGCGCGCCGGAGAGGTGCACGCCCACGACGTCGGGGGTGAGGAAGTAGGTCGGCTGACCGAGCATCGCCGCCTCGGCCTCGATGCCGCCCACGCCCCACGCGACGAGCCCGAGCCCGTTCACCATGGGCGTGTGCGAGTCGGTGCCGACGAGCGTGTCCGGGTAGTACAGCCCGCCCTGCTCGAGGAACCCGCGCGCGAGGAACTCGAGGTTCACCTGGTGGCAGATGCCGATGCCGGGCGGGACGATGCGCAGCTCCTCGAACGCGTGGGTGCCCCACTTCAGGAACTCGTAGCGCGGCAGGTTGCGATCGAACTCGAGCTCCATGTTGTAGCGGAGCGCGTCGGCGGAGCCGAACGCGTCGACCTGCACGGAGTGGTCCACGACGAGGTCCACCGGGACGAGCGGCTCGACCGCGAGCGGATCCTTGCCGAGGCGCGCGACGGCCGAGCGCATCGCGGCGAGGTCCACGAGGAGCGGCACGCCGGTGAAGTCCTGGAGGAGCACCCGCCCGACGAGGAACGGGATCTCGCGCGTCCGCTCGGCCCGGGGCTGCCAGCGCGCGAGGGCGCGGACGTCCTCCTCGGTGACCCGCACGCCGTCCACGTTCCGCGCGAGCGACTCGAGCACGATGCGGAGCGAGACCGGGAGGCGGGACACGGGCCCGAAGCCCTTGCGCTCGAGCTCCGGGAGCGACACGAGCCGGCCGGTGCTGCCGGCGGCGATCTCGAAGGGGACGACGACGCCGAGCCTGTTGTCGTTCATGGGGATCCTCGCCTGAGCCGCGCGCGGCCGCCGGCGGAGCGGGCGCGAGCCTCGGGCCGGGGGACGCGCCCTGGCGTCCCGCCGGTCGTTGGGTGAGCAGCTTTCATACGCGCGGCCCGCCGTCCTTCAAGCGGCGTGTCGGGGCTCCGCCGGGGTGCGCCGCGACGACGCAGACCGCGGGAGCGCTCCGCGCTAGAAATAGTGACCCCGGAGGCTCGATGCCCGTCCCCTCGCAGCTCTACCGCCCGTCGCTCGCGCTGCTCACCGACTTCTACGAGCTGACGATGGCGTACGCGGCGTGGAAGGGCGGCCTCGAGCGGAAGGAGGCGTGCTTCACCCTGTCCTTCCGCAAGAACCCGTTCTCGGGCGGGTTCACCGTGGCGGCGGGGCTCGAGCACGTCGTCGACTTCGTGGAGCACCTCCGCTTCGACGCGGACGACCTCGCGTTCCTCGCGGACCAGCGCGGCGCGGACGGCGAGCCGCTCTTCGAGCGCGGCTTCCTCGAGGCGCTCGGTCGGCTCGAGGTGGACGTCGACGTGGACGCCGTTCCGGAGGGGACGGTCGTGTTCCCGCACGAGCCGCTGCTCCGCGTGGCGGGCCCGATCATCCCGGCGATGATCCTCGAGACCGCGCTCCTCGCGATGGTGAACTTCCAGTCGCTCGTCGCGACCAAGGCCGCCCGCGTGTGCATCGCCGCGCGCGGCGAGCCGGTGCTCGAGTTCGGGCTGCGGCGCGCGCAGGGCATCGACGGCGGCCTCTCCGCGAGCCGCGCCGCCTACCTCGGCGGCTGCTCCTCCACCTCCAACACGCTGGCGGGCCGCCTCTACGGGATCCCGGTGCGCGGCACGCACGCGCACAGCTGGGTCATGCTGCACGGCGACGAGCGCGAGGCGTTCATGGCCTACGCCCGCGCGCTGCCCGCGAACTGCGTGTTCCTCGTGGACACCTACGGCTCCCTCTCCGGCATCGACCACGCCATCGAGGCCGGCCGCTGGCTGCGGACGCAGGGGCAGGAGATGGTCGGCATCCGGCTCGACTCGGGGGATCTCGCCTGGCTCTCGATCCAGGCGCGCAAGCGGCTCGACGAGGCCGGCTTCCCGAAGGCGGTCATCCTCGCCTCGAACGAGCTCGACGAGAACATCATCCAGAGCCTGAAGGACCAGGGCGCCACCATCACCGTGTGGGGCGTCGGCACGCGCCTCGTGACCGGCATGGGCGACGGCGCGCTCGGCGGCGTGTACAAGCTCGGCGCGGTGCGCGACGGCCCGGAGGGCGCGTGGCTCCCGCGCGTGAAGGTCTCGGAGCAGACCGCGAAGACGAACGTGCCCGGGGTGCTGCAGGTCCGCCGCTTCCTGCGCGGCGGGGAGTTCCTCGCCGACGCGATCTACGAGGAGGGGATCGGGCTGCCCGCGCCGGCCGTCATCCTCGATCCGCTCGACCCGCTGCGCCGCCGCGAGATCGAGGCGGACGTCGCGGGCGAGGATCTCCTTGTCCCGGTGTTCCGCCGCGGGCGTCGGGTCTACGACCCGCCGCCGCTCCCCGAGCTCCGCGCGCGCACCGTCGCGCAGCTCGGCCGCTTCCACGCGGGCGTGAAGCGGTTCGTGAACCCGCACCAGTTCCCGGTCGGGCTCGAGCGCGGGCTCCACGAGCTCCGCGCGCGGCTCGTGCTGGAGGGGCGCGGGTCGCCGCGGTGAGCGCCCCACCGGCGGAGGTGCGGGCGGGGGCCATCCCTGCCTCGCACTTGACGCCTCGCCCGCCGCCACATAGTCAACATCTCGCTTGAGCACGAGACGCGGCAAGACGGTGGAGACCTCCGGGCGGCGATTCAAGACCGCCATCTACGAGCAGTTCGCGCGCGTCTCCAAGGCGCTCGCCAGCCCGCACCGGATCGAGCTCGTGGAGCTGCTCGCCCAGGGGCCGCGGACGGTGGACGCGCTCGCCCGGCTCACGGACATGAGCCTCGCGAACACCTCGCAGCACCTCCAGGTGCTGCGCGCGGCCGGCCTCGTCGAGGCGACGAAGGAGGGGCTGTTCGTCACCTGCCGGGTCTCGGATCCCACCGTGCCCGCGCTGCTCCTCGCGCTGCGCGGCGTCGCCGAGGCGCGGCTCGCGGAGGTCGAGCGGATCCGGCGGGAGTTCCTCGCGGAGCGGGACCAGCTGGAGGCGCTGGACGAGGAGGCCCTCCGCCGCCGCGTGCGCGCCGGGGAGGTGACGCTCCTCGACGTGCGGCCGCCGGAGGAGTTCGAGTCGGGCCACATCGCCGGCGCGGTCTCGGTGCCGCTGCCGGACCTCGCGAAGCGGCTCTCGGAGCTGCCGAGGGACAAGGAGGTCGTCGCCTACTGCCGCGGGCCGTACTGCGTCCTCGCGGTGGAGGCGGTGACGCTCCTCCGTCGCAAGGGGCTCAAGGCCTTTCGCCTGTCCGACGGCGTCCTCGACTGGGCGGCCCGGGGCCGCCGGGTCGAGCGGTCCGGCCGGTCGTGACCGCGCCCACGCCGCTCTCCTACGAGGCCTGGCGGAGGAGCCTGCTCGGGAGGACCACCGAGGCCGTCGAGCGGGCGGCGGTGATGGAGCTCTGCGGCGGCGTGGCGGGCGCGAGGATCCTCGACGTGGGGTGCGGCGACGGCGCGTACGCCCTCGCCCTGGCGCGGCGCGGGGCGCGGGCGACCGGCGTCGATCTCTCGCCCGCCGCCCTCGCGCGGGCAGGCGCGAACGCCCGGGCCGCCGGCGCGGCCGTCGCGCTCGCGGCGGGGGACGCCGCCGCGCTCCCGTTCGCCGACCGGAGCTTCGAGCTCGTCGTGTCGGTGACGGCGCTCTGCTTCGTGCCGTCGCCCTCCGCCGCGCTGCGCGAGATGGCGCGCGTGCTGCGCCCCGGCGGCCGGCTCGTCCTCGGCGAGCTCGGCGCGGTCAGCCTGTGGGGTGCCTGGCGGCGCGTCCGCGGCTGGCTCGGCGCTCGCCCGTGGCGCGACGCGCACCTGTGGACCGAGTCGTCGCTCGCGGCGCTCGTCGCCCGGGCGGGCCTGGAGCCCGGCGCGGTCCGAGGCGCCGCCTACCACCCGCCGCTCGGCCTCGCCGCCGCGGCGCTCCGTCCGCTCGACCCGTGGCTCGGCCGCCGGACGCGGGCGGGCGCGGCGTTCCTGGCGCTCGAGGCGGCGAAGCCGCGCCATCGCGTGTGATCCCGCCCGGTCAGAGCGGCTTCACCATCCGGATGGCGTCCCACCGCTCGTGGTTGCGGCGCGGGTAGGCGCGCCGGAGCACCCCCCGCTCCTCGAAGCCGTGCTTGCGGTAGAGCGCCACCGCGCCGGTGTTGTGCGGGAACACGTGCAGCACCATCTCGCGCGCGCCGACCTCGCGGGCCCACCCCACGGCCGCGTCGAGGAGCGCGTCGCCCACGCCGCGGCGGCGGTGGCCGGCTGCCACGAGCATCCCGAGCTCGGGCGAGGTGCGGCCCACCATCGCCGCGAGCCCGAGCGGCTCGGTGCCGCCCTCCTCCTCCGCGACGAGCAGCGTCCCCTCGCCGCTGTCGAGGAGCGCGCGCCAGCGGGCGCGCACCTCGCGGTGGTCGATGGGCGGCTCGGTCGCGAGCCACTGCCCCTCCGCCGCGACCGCCTCGAAGAGGTCGATGCAGCGATCGAGATCGGCGTCGGTGAGGGGCCTGACGCGCACGCTCGGGGACGCTAGCACGCGCCGCGCGTGTGCGCGCGCGGCGCACCTCTCCTGGCCGGAGCGCGGTCACGATCCCGCGGGCGAGGCGAGGCGCGCTCGCGCGGGCGCCGCGTCGAAGGCGAGCCGACGCGCTGCTCCCGCGGGGCGTTTGGGCTAGGGTAGGGCAGATGAGCACGCCGAACCCGTGGACCGTGGTGCAGGCCGCCGACTACGAGCAGCACATGGGGCCGGAGGGCCTCGATCAGCGCGCCCCGCTCGCGGCCGTCTTCCAGGAGGCCTACCTCGCCGCGCAACCCGGACGGCTCCTCTTGCTCGGCTGCGGGACCGGCAACGGCCTCGACCACGTCGATCCCTCCGTCACCTCGCGGATCGTCGGGGTGGACGTGAACCTGCAGTACCTCGGCATCGCGCGGCAGCGCTTCTTCCACCTCGGCCCGCGGCTCGAGCTCTACTGCGCCGAGGCGGAGAAGTTCCGCGCGGCTCCCGGCGCGTTCGACCTCGTGCACGTGCCGCTCCTCTTCGAGTACGTCTTTCCGGAGGTGCTCGTCCGGCGCGTGGCGGAGTGGCTCGGGGACGGCGGCGGCTGCACGGGGGTCGTGGAGCTCCCCGGGGGGGACGGCCCGCCGCCCCCCTCCAAGCCGCTCCAGCTCATCGGTCGAGCCAAGCGGCTCGTCCCGCCCGAGGAGCTCGAGCAGCTCTTCGAGCACTACGGCATGCCGCTCCGCCGCGAGCACACGGTCCCCCTCCCGCACGGGAGGAGCTTCTGGGTGGGCTCGTTCGGGCGCCCGCTGAAATAGGGAGCCGGGCGCCGGCGTACGATCGGGCCGGAGGTCACGACACGATGCTCTGCCCGTACTGCCGCACCGAGAACGCCCCCGGCGCGACCCGCTGCGCCGCTTGCACGAGCTGGATGGTCGAGCGGCCGCCCGTGCGCGACTGGACGCGGGCGCGCGAGGGCCGGCTCATCGCCGGCGTGGCCCGCGGCCTCTCGAACCGCTTCGGGCTGCCCTGCGCCGCCGTCCGGCTGGTGTTCCTGCTCTCGATCCTGTTCGGCGGCTGGGGCGTGCTCGCGTACATCGCGCTCTGGATCGCGATGCCGCTCGAGCCGCTCGCGCTCCTGCCGCCCGCGAACCTCGAGCGGCGTGAGCCCGAGGCGGTCCAGCACGGGTAGATCGGCGCCTCCGCGCACGGTCGCGCGCGTGCGCTCAACGGGCACCCACGCCAGCGGGCTCTCGCTGCCGGTTCGCACCGTCAGCGGGAGCTCGTCTCGACCCTCAGATGGTCCGTGGCACGCCCAACGGACGGATCGACCACATAGCGGGAGGGCTCCATCCCCGCCGGCGCGACGAGCGTCGACGCACGACGTCGTCGGTCGCGAAGTCGACGTCGTCGGTCGCGAAGTAGACGTCGTCGGTCGCGAAGTAGACGTCGTCGTCCATGGGTGCGCGAAGAGCCTCCGGTACCTGAACCGAGACTGAGTACGCGCAACCGGGATCGAGCCGGCCTCCGGAATATCGAGCCGGCGCTCTGGACCAGCTACGCGCGTGCACCACAATCTGTCCCGCTAATGAAAGCTGGCAGATAGGAACGGACACCCCACAAGCGCGCCGGCTACGCCGTCGGCGACGGCACGGCCCGTAGGGAGGCCACAAAAGGCCGCAGCCCCATTTTGCGGAAGGTGAATGTGCGACCTCGGCCCTACAGTGCGTCCACGCTTCTGCCTCGGCTGTTCGCGTCGCCTTGGGAGACATTGTGAATAAAGCGTCCGATCGGCGGCGCACGCACTCGCGCCCAGCTCACCGTTGTCCCTTGCTGCGGATGGCTGTTATAGCGCTCGCGATATTCGGCATGCGACACGCGAGTGCGGCATCCATAGTGATGGAACCTATTCACCTTGACTCCGGAGCCCCGGTGTCACTAACGCTTCCCGTGCATGCGGGGGACAGGGTGGATCTCGGGATATGCTGGTACACCTGCGAATTCGGTGGGACAAACGCTCGGGTAGTCGTATGGAGCGATGGGTTCGAGGCGGCAGCGACCCAGCCGTTCCTTTGCGTGCCCGCTTCGTTCGTTGCCACCGCCGATAATCAGGTGTTGAACGCTCAGATCGAACCATATTCTTCATATATCAGTTTTGAATGCCCTCCCTGTGTCCAGAACGCGGACATCGACATTATAATTGCGGCCAAGGTCCAAAAGACGCAGCAAGAGATAGACGAATACACTGCCATGGCCGAGACAGATACGGCTCTCGCAGCTGTGTTCGGGTGGTGCGCATCCAGGTTCCCCGCCCTGGAAACGGTGTTCGCTACGGAATCCGCGGCGATGACTGGGATGGCAATGTGGCGATCGAGGCTCGCAAGGGATCCGCCTGACGACAATTATACGGTTATCGCGGATCCTGTGTTCCCGCAGTTGTCGCCATTCATTGAGACCCCAGGCGTGAGTAAAGCCGTAGCCGAGGCCACCAACGCATGGTTGGCGAACATGGGAACCGAAGCGGGGTACATCGGTGCGCTCATAGCCGCGATCAATCGCTCTCAGGGGGCGGCCGATGGGGGCAGCAGGTACTGGGAGCAGCAACAGTTGAGCGCCGCGGCGCAATATGCGGTGGAGGCGGCCACGGCGCTGGCGAGGGACGCAGAGTTGAGGGCAGCCGTCGCGACGGCGTTGTACGAGTCCGGCTATCAAGATGTCGTGATCGATCAGGCGAGTGTGGAGGATGCGCAGTTCAACCTGTGGCTCCGGCTCAACAATCTCGATCCCGCCCAGCTATCCGTCTTGCAGTCGTTTAGTGCGGCGGACTACAACGACGTGGCGCAACGGTACGTCGCGAAAGGGTTGATGGTGAATGCGAACCCCGCGAGTGTATCGGCGCTGGGCAGCTTCCCGGCTCTTCTCGTATCTCCCGAATGGGCGCAACACGATGCTGATGTCGTTGCGCAATACCTTGCATTCGCGAGTCGCAACGGTCCGGTCGGGGTGCCGTTTGTACCTGGGACGCCGACGTTCGCGAACGTCACAGCGACGGACGTTCAGGTGAACTGGGCGACGGCTGCCGGCGCGACGAGCTACAAGCTGGAACGGGCGCCGGACGCGAGCGGCGGACCGGGGGAGTGGGGCGAGGTCGCGACCGGTATGAACGGAACGCAGCTTATCGACAGCGGCCGAGCGGCGAACACCGAGTACTGGTATCGCGTGCGCGGAACGAACAGCCAAGGCGATGGTCCTTACTCGGATGCGAGCAGCGTGACGACCGCGCCGAACGCGCCCGGAGGACCGACATTCGAAGATGTGCTCACGACGTCGCTGACAGTGAGCTGGACCGAGCCGAGCGGAGGAGCTGGACGCTACGCGGTCGATCGCGGCACGACCGAAGCCGGCCCGTGGGCCTCGGTCGCCGCTGGACTGACAGCGCTGAGCTACTTAGACTCGGGATTGGCGAGCAGCACGACGTACTACTATCGAGTGCGGGCCCTGAACGCAGAGGGGTATTGGAGTGCATCGCCTGCAATGGTGGTGACGACGGCGACCGATCCAAGCGCTCCGCCCCCGAACTCTCACCGGTACTGGCGCCTGCTTTGCACTCGTACGTCGGGGAAGTACTTGGGTTTCGCCGAGATCGAACTGCGCTCGGGAGGGCCTGATCTCACCGGTTCCGGGGTGGCATCTGACTCTGGTCACTACAACACCTGGGATGCGGGAAAAGCCGTGGATAACTCCACCAGCACGGCATTCACCACCTCGACGACGAGGGCCACGACAACGAACCCGGTGTGGTGGCGCTACGATTTCGGGGAGGGGAACGCGACAGCAATCACGGAAATCGCGATCATGCCGCGGCAGGACGGGTACTTCCGCGAGGCGCCCAGCGACTTCTGCTGGCAGTGGAGCGATGATGGTCTGAGCTGGACATCTCAGCGCTGCTACGCGGGCTGGGCCTGGGCAAGCGCCGCACAGCAGGTCATTCCCGTGGTGGCCCCCGAAGGACTATAGCCCATGAAACGACCCGCTGGCAGCAGCGTGGGTCCGTCCGCCAGCCGCCGATCCTCCGGTCAACTCGTTCGGTTCTGGGATGACCGTCTCCGGGCTCGTATTGCCCGGCTCGACGGGTGATTTGCGGACCGTATTACCAGTCGACTTGGGAGGCGTACTCATACAGTGAGGTGTGTTGTTGCAGTCATGGGCGTTACGGGCCAGCGATAACAATCGGTCGCTGCTACGAAGCGGAAGTCTCGGCGCTGGGTCGAAGTGCTTCGCTGATCGTACCCCGGGTGTCGCAGCACCCCGGAAGATCGCACTGAACGGACCGATCAATGAGCGTGCA
Source organism: Anaeromyxobacter sp. SG17 (assembly GCF_022690695.1). Taxonomy (NCBI): domain Bacteria; kingdom Pseudomonadati; phylum Myxococcota; class Myxococcia; order Myxococcales; family Anaeromyxobacteraceae; genus Anaeromyxobacter; species Anaeromyxobacter sp. SG17. Next base: position 12,558 of record NZ_JALCYX010000053.1, on the reverse strand, counting down.
ATGGAAGAAAGTCGGCCGGATTCTGAATACCGTCTCCGTCGTGTCCGCGGCTCTGGCCCTGATCTGGATGTTCCTCGAGCCAGAAGGACGACATGAGTACGCGATCGGCTCCGTTCACATCACGCGGTATGCCGTGACGCAGACCCTCTTATCAGTATCACTCGTTACCATAATGGGGCGTCTCGCACTCAACTTGCGTTCGCGCGGCAACGGAACCCGCCAGGGGTCACGTCTGTCATAGCCACGGCGGACAGCTCCAGAAGGCATCTGAGCCCTGACGGATCCCCTCATCCCCACGGTCATGGGATGGGGCCGGTTCTAGACGTTCCGCAGGGTTGAGATCATCGTGCGGGGCTCATGCGCAACCAGGCCATCCGCCCCTACCGCGTGCACGACTTCGTCTCCTCGTGGAGGCGGGCGGCCGCGAGGCCGTGGTGGACGTCGTGCGGCGTCACCAGCCCGAGCCCGCCGTGGCTGTGCTCGGTGTTGTACCAGCCGAAGAAGTCGGCGCAGTGCGCACGCCCGTCCTCGACGGCGCCGAAGCGTTCCGGGAAGTCGGGCCGGAGTTTCATCGTCTTGAACTGCGACTCGGAGAACGGGTTGTCGTTCGAGACGTGCGGCCGCGAGTGGCTCTTCGTGACGCCCAGGTCGGCGAGCATCAGCGCGACCGGGTTCGAGGTCATAGAGGTGCCACGGTCGGCGTGGACCGTGAGCTGGTCGCGCTGGATGCTTCGCGTTCACAGGTTCGCGGATGATCCGCGGGCCGAGCAGCTTCGCGATGTCCCAGCTCCAGAGCTGGTTCGGGGCGATGGCGAGCAGCTCGGGCGCCTTGTACTTCGGTTGCCGCAGTTGGTCCCGCCGCCCGCGGACCTCCGCGTTCTCAGCGAGGACGCGGTACATGGTGCGCTCCGAGCAGAGATACCGGCCCTCGTCGAGCAGCGTCGCGTAGACCTCGGCGGGCGCGAGCTCCGCAAAGCGGGGCTCGTGCAGGACGTCGAGCACGGCGCGTCGTTCCACAGCGACGAGCGCGCGGTGGCTGCTCCTCTTCGCAGGCGGCGGGCGCGGCTTGAGCGCGCGGCACCTCAAGAACCTGCGCTTCGGGATGGGGCTCACCGACACGCGCATCGGCTAACCGAGCGGCGTGACCGGATCCTCCTGGTCGGCGCCATCGCCGCTGCGCTGCTCACGCTGCTCGGTGCCGCCGGGGAGGCAGTCGGGGAAGACCGGCGGATCAAGGCGAACACCTCGAAGGAGCGGACCCACTCCCAACCAGGGGCTGTTCCACTTCGACTGCCTGCCTGGCATGCGCGCAGAGCGCGCGCGACCGCTGATGCAGACGTTCGACGAACTCGTTCGCCAGCAGGCCACGTTCGTGAAGTCTTCGGCCTCATGCGAGGGGATGGCTCAGGCACTCGTGAGCAGTCGGATGCGAGTGTCTCAGATGCGTATTCCATGATTGCCGCAGGGAGCCGTCGCGCCCGTCACGTACTTCGCAACGAAGGGTTGGTCCGGGGTCGTGGACATGGGCGCCGGTTCCTTGACCATCAAGGCCGTCGCCGCGAAGCCGGGAACGTCGCCCCAGGAGTACGACGTGAACGGCGCGTTCACCGCAACCCTGGTCGCGTATCCGAGCGGTGCCTCGACGGACACCGTCACGATCGACATCACGTTCTGAAGAGACGACGGCAGCGGCGGCGAGGCGGGCCATCATCGCGTGGCGTGGCTGCTTTTCGGGGGTGTAGCCGAGTCGCGACCTGACTCTCCCTCACCCCAGCCGCCCCAAGAGCCGCAGGAGCCCGTCCACGATCGTGATCGGGTGGGGCGGGCAGCCGGGGACGAAGAGGTCCACCGGGATCCCAGCGAGCGCCGCCTCGGCGCCGCCGCTCACCACGGGGCTCTCCCGGAACACGCCGCCCGAGATGGCGCAGGCGCCGACCGCGATGACGAGCCGCGGGGCGGGCACCGCCTCGTAGGTCTTCCGGAGCGCGAGCAGCATGTTCTCGGAGACCGGGCCGGTCACGACGATCCCGTCGGCGTGGCGGGGCGAGGCGACGAACTGCACACCGAAGCGGCCCAGGTCGAACTGGATGTTGCCGGTCGCGTTGAGCTCGGCCTCGCAGCCGTTGCAGCCCGCGGCCGACACCTGCCGGAGCTTGAGCGAGCGGCCGAGGACGCGGCGCATCTCGCCGTCGAGGGCGGCCGCGAGCACGGGCTCGTCGCCGCGGACGACGAGCGCCTCGCGCGCGCGCGCGGCGAGCCGGTGGTCGTCCGTGAAGCGGATCGCCCCCGGCGGGCACGCCGCGGCGCAGTCGCCGCAGAAGACGCACCGGCCGAGGTCCACCGCCATCGACGCCGTGCCCGGCGCGAGGATCGCCTCGGTCGGGCAGATCTCGGCGCACGCGGTGCACCCGTCGGTGCAGCGGGACGGATCGATGGCGGGGCGTCCCCGGAACCGCGCCGGGAACTTCGGCGGGCCGTCGGGGAACGCGACCGTCTGGCGGCCGTAGCCGAGCCTGAACTTGAGGATGTCGATCACAGGTCGTGCCCCGCGTAGGAGAGGTTGAAGCTCTTGTTGCAGAGCGGGAAGTCCGAGATCTGTCCGTCCCGGAGCGCCATCGCGAGCCCGAACCAGTTGTGGAACGAGGGGTCCTTCACCTTGTAGCGGGCGAGGCGTCCGGCCTCGTCCGTCACGGCGACGTGCGCGATCTCGCCGCGCCAGCCCTCCACCATCGAGACCACGAGCGACCCGGGCGCGAGCGGGCCGAGCGGATCGCGCGCGCCGCCCTCGGGGAGGTTCTCGAGCTGGCTCGCGACGAACGCCGCGCTCCGCTCGCCCTCGAGGAGCCGGATCCAGGCGCGCGCGAAGACGTCCCCGGTGTCCGCGGTGACCACCGGGACGTGGACGAACCGGAAGATGCCGAACGCGTGGTCGCGCCGCACGTCGCGGTCCACGCCGCTCGCCCGCGCCGCCGGCCCGACGAGCCCGAGGGCGAGGGCCGTCTCGCGCGACACCGCGCCGGTGCCCTCGAGCCGCGCCCGCACCGAGGGCGACTCGAAGAAGAGCCCGGCCGCGCGCCGCGACCTCTCCCACGCCCCGCGCACCCGCGCGGCGATCGCCTGCGCCTCCCCGGCGCCGAGGTCGTGGCGCACGCCGCCCGGGACGAGCAGGCCGCGACCGAAGCGGTTCCCGCAGAGCTCCGCGGTCGCGTTCAGGAACTCGGCCCGCAGCGCGCCGCAGTAAGAGGCCGTCGGGAGGAAGCCGACGTCCCCCGCGAGCGCGCCGAGATCGCCCACGTGGTTCGCGAGCCGCTCGAGCTCGAGGGCCACGCCGCGGAGCGCCATCGCCCGGGCCGGCGGGGGCCGCCCGGCGAGCGACTCGAGCGCCTTGACGTACGCGAGCCCGTGGCCGACCGAGGTGTCGCCGGCGATCGACTCCGCGAGCGCGAGGGAGCGGCGGTCGGGGCCGCCCTGGAGCAGCGGCTCGACGCCGCGGTGCTGGTAGCCGAGCACGATCTCGAGGTGGAACACCTGCTCGCCGTGGCACTGGAAGCGGAAGTGCCCGGGCTCGATGATCCCGGCGTGCACCGGGCCGACCGCGACCTCGTGCACCTCCTCGCCCTCGACGGCGAAGAAGGGGTATTCGCCCGGGATCGTCGCGCGGGGATCGCGCCGGCCGAACGCGTCGCGCACCGGGCGCAGCGGCGGCTCGAACCTGAGCGGCTTCAGCCAGGGGTGCCCCTCGGGGCGGACGCCGTACTGCTCCGCGAGCTCGCGCTCGAACCCCTGCGCGGCGGGGACCTCGGCCGAGAGCGCCGGGTAGGCGCCGTCGACCAGCGTGGAGAGGAGCGCGAGCCGACCCTCGGGATCGTCGGCGAGCACCGCCGTCAGGAGCACGCGGCCCTCGGCGGGGCGGCCGAAGAGGGCGGCGAGCCGGCCGCCGCCCGCGAGGGCCTCGAGGACGATCCCGCGGAAGCGCGAGACGGGGTGCACGGGCACGGCGCGGGCGTCCACCGCCTCGCCGTTCCAGGTCTCGAGGAGGTCGCTCGCGCGGGGGCGGACGTCGTGAATGGGTCCGGTCATGTTCAGTCCCAGCGGCCGCCGACGAGCTGCGCCGCGGCACCGAAGAGATCCCTGAGCCCCTGGGGCAGGAAGAGCCCGAGCAGGAGGACGAGCACCATGAGGGCGAAAGGCGGGGCGGCGGTGAGCCAGCTGTCGTCCGTCCCGGGCACCCGCGGCGCATCCCCCGGATCGCCCTGCACCACCGCGAGGACGGTGGTCGCCATGCCGATGAAGATGACCGCGAGGAGCGCGAGGAAGAGCCCGCCGACCACGAAGCGGCCGGCCCCGAAGGCGCCGTTCAGGATGGCGAACTCGCTGAAGAACGGGGAGAAGGGCGGCGAGCCGGTGATGGCGAGGAACCCGGCGAGGAAGAGCGGCCCCGACACCGGGAGCCGGCGCGCGGCGCCGCGGACCTCGTCGGTGGTCTTCGCCCCGAACGCGCGGTGGATGTTGCCGGCAGAGAGGAACAGGACGCCCTTCGTGAGGCCGTTGTTCATCGAGTGGAAGAACGCGCCGCCCGCCGCGCCGCCGCCGAGGCCGATGCCGAGGGCGAGGATGCCCATGTGCTCGACGCTCGAGTACGCGAGCATCCGCTTGAAGTCGCGCTGCCCCACGACGAACACGGCGGCGAGCGCGATGGAGAGCAGGCCGAGGCCGACGAGCGCGTCGCGCGCGAACGCCTCGTCGCCCGCGGCGCGGGTCACCTGGAAGACGCGGGCGATGGAGAGGAACGCGAAGTTCGTGAGGCCGCCGGCGAGGAGGGCGCCGAGGAGCCCGGGCGCCTCGCCGTAGGCGTCGGGCTTCCAGGAGTGGAGGGGCGCGAGGCCCATCTTCGTCCCGTAGCCGACGAGGAGCAGGACGAAGGCCGCGCGCACCCACGGCCGCGACAGGGACGGCCCCGCGGCGATGAGGTCGTCGAGGAGGAGCGAGCGGGGTCCCCCGGCCCCGGCGCCGGACAGCGCGAGGAAGAACGTGCCGAGCAGCGCGAGCGCGATGCCGAGCGAGCAGATGAGGAGGTACTTCCAGGTCGCCTCGAGCGAGCGCGCGTTGTGGTTGAAGTAGATGAGCGGCGCGCTCGCGAGCGTGGTGGCCTCGATGGCGACCCAGGAGAGGCCGAGGTGGTGCGAGAGCGCGACGACGGTCATCGCGGCGAGGAGGAGCAGGAGGCCGCCCACGAAGATCCGGTTGTCGCGGTCGGCGCGCCGGGCGAGGTAGCCCTGCGCGTAGATCGCGGCGGCGAGGAAGAGGGCGGTCACCGTGAGGAGCGTCACCTTCGCCATGGGGTCGAAGGCGAGCCACGCGCCGGCGCGGGCGGGCGGCGGCGAGGCGAACAGGGCGGCCACCCCGGCGGCGTGCAGGAGCGCGCCCGCGAGGAGCACCAGCGGCCGGCGGCGGTTCGAGGGGACGAGGAGCGCGACGGGCGCGAGCGCGAGCGGGGCGAGGATGACGAAGAGCATGGCGCGCCCTAGTCCTTCAGCGCCGAGAGCTTCTCGGTGTCGAGCGAGGAGAACTCGCGGTTGATGTGGAACATGACGATGCCCATCACGAACACCGCCGCGAAGAGGTCGAGGAGGACGCCCGCCTCGACCATGACCGGCATGACGTCGGAGAGCAGCAGCCCGAAGACGTAGACCCCGTTCTCGAGGACGAGGAACCCGAGCACCTGGCTCACCGCCTTCTTGCGGGTGACGACGAGGAGGAGCCCGGTCCAGACCGTGGAGAGCGCGGTCGGCACGAGGAAGCCGTGGGCGCCGGCGTCGGGGAGCGGCAGCCGGCTCGAGAACGCGAAGGCGAGCGCGACGCCCACCGCGCCGAGCACCATCGAGGGGACGAAGCCGATGACGGGCTCCATCTCGCGGCGGATCGACGCCTCGCGGATCGCCCGGAACATCAGCCAGGGGATGAAGAACCCCTTGATGGCGAGCGCGCCGCCGGCGAGGAGGACCGCGTGGCCGAGGTTGTGAGACTCGCGGACGAGGAGGAGCGGGAGCGCCGCGAGGAGCGCGCCCTGGATCGCGACGGTGCGGATCGCGGCGCCGAGGCGGCTCGAGGCGAGCAGGAACAGGTCGATGACGACGACCAGGACGAAGACGAGATCGACGAACGAGGCCATCGCGGTCACCGGAGGAGGAGGACGAGCGCGAACACCGAGAGGACCGACGCGCCCACGAGGAGCTGCGGGACGCGCACGATGCGCAGCCGCGCCATCACGGACTCGACGACGCCGACGCCCACCGCGAAGCAGAGGACGCCCAGGAAGAACAGCGCCTCCGAGGCGAGCGCGCCGTCGCCGCGGCCGAGGACGAGGCGGGAGAGGATCGCCCCGAAGAGGAAGAGCTTCAACGAGGCGCCGTACAGGATGAAGGCGAGGTCGGGCCCGCCGTGGTCGAGCACCATCACCTCGTGGATCATCGTGAGCTCGAGGTGCGTGTTCGGGTCGTCCACCGGGATGCGCGAGTTCTCGGCGAGGGCGATGACGAACACCGCGATGGCGGCGAGGAGCAGCGCCGGGCCGGCGGAGCCCCACGCCCCCGGGAGCGCCGGGCCGAGCATGCCGGAGAGCGAGAGGGTACCCGTCGCGCGCGCCAGCACGAGCAGGCACAGGAAGAGGGCTGGCTCGGCGAGGCTCGCGAACGTGACCTCGCGGGCGGCGCCCATCCCCTCGAACGCGGAGCCGGTGTCGAGCGCCGCGAGGGCGGTCGCGAAGCGCGCGAGGCCGAGCAGGTACGCGAACAGGACGAAGTCCCCGGCGAAGGAGAGCGCGGCGGGCGCGCCGCCCATCGAGAGGAGGAGCCCGGCCGACGCCACGGCGGCGAGCCCGACGATCGGGCCCGCGCGGAACACCCAGGTCGTGGTCCGGCTGTAGACGGCGCCCTTGCGCAGGAGCTTCGCGAGGTCGAGGTAGGGCTGCAGCAGCGGAGGGCCGACGCGCCCCGCGAAGATCGACTTCGTGCGGTTCACGACGCCGAGGAGGAGAGGGGGCAGCGCGAGGAGCGCGGCGAGGTGCAGCACGGTGCGCAGGAGGAGCATGGGCGTGTTCACCAGCCGAATCCCCAGGCGAGGATCGCGAGCAGCGTCGCGAGGACGAGCAGCACCTGGAACTGGATGCGGCGCAGGAAGAGGAGGTGGGCCCGCGCGGCGAGCCACCGGAAGCCGCGCGCGGCGGGGGCGAGCGCGAGATCGAGGACCGTGTCCGGCACCTCGGTGTGGAACGCGGCGCGGGCCGGGAACGCCCCGCCGAGGCGCGGCGCGGCGCCGCGCGGGAAGATCGCCCACGAGAAGCGGCGGACGAGCAGCTCGGCGAAGGACGAGCCGGTGTACTGCGCGCGCGGGAGCGGGCCAGAGAAGGCGCAGCCCCAGGTCTCGACGTCGGGGGCGCGCGGCGCCCCGAGGCGACGGCGGAGGAGGACCAGGCCCGCCGTCGCGACGAGGAGCGCGGCCGCGGCGACGCTCACCCGCGAGGCGCCCGCGCCCGCGCGCGCCGCCGCGCCGTCGAGGAGCTCGGGCGGGAGCCGCGACCACGCTGCCGCCGCGCGGACCAGCGCCGGGAGCGCGGCGGCCGGGGCGAGGCCGATCGCGGCGCAGGCCGCGGCGAGGATCGCCATCGGCACGAGCATCGTCCGCGGCGCCTCGTGCGCGGCGCGCGGGTGCGCGCTGCGCGGGGTGCCGAGGAACACCACCCCCACCACCTTGACGAAGCACGCCGCGGCGAGCCCGCCGACCAGCGCCAGCGCCGGCACGCCCAGCGCCGCGAAGGCGAGGAGGTCGCCCCCGCCGCGCTCCAGGGCGGAGAGGAAGCCCATGTAGACGAGCCACTCCGAGACGAACCCGTTGAGCGGCGGGAGCCCGCTGATCGCCGCCGCGCCGACGAGGAAGAGCACCGCGGTCGCGCGCATCGGGCGCGCGAGCCCGCCGAGGAGGTCGAGCTCGCGCGTGCCCGTCGCGTGCTGGACCGCGCCGGCGCCGAGGAAGAGGAGCGACTTGAACAGCGCGTGGTTCACGACGTGGAGCGTCGCGCCCCCGAGCCCGAGCACCACGAGGCCGGGCTCGCCGCGCGACCGGCCGAGCAGCGCGAGCCCGGTGCCGAGGGCGATGATCCCGATGTTCTCGACGCTGTGGTACGCGAGGAGCCGCTTGAGATCGTGCTGCGCGAGGGCGAACGCGACCCCCAGCACGGCGGAGGCGCCGCCGAGCAGGAGGAGCGCCGTCCCCCACGTCGCGGGCGGCGCGGCGAAGAGCCCCGTCACGCGCAGGAGCCCGTAGATGCCGGTCTTGATGAGCACCCCGGACATCACCGCCGAGACGTGCGACGGCGCCGCCGCGTGCGCGCCCGGCAGCCAGAAGTGGAGCGGCATGAGGCCGGCCTTCACGCCGAAGCCGAGGAGCGCGAGCGCGAAGGCGCTCGCCGCGAGCCGGCCCGCACCGGGCAGCCCCTGCATCGCCGCGAAGTCGAACGACCCCGCCGCCTGCCGCAGGAGGGCGAAGAGCGCGAAGAGCGCGAGCGTCCCGACGTGCGTGGCCGCGAGGTACACGAGCGCCGCGCGCTGCACCTCCGCGCGCTCGTGGTCCGTGTGGACGAGGAGGAAGCCGGAGAGCGCCATCACCTCCCAGCCGACGAGGAACACGACGGCGTGCCCCGCCACGACGAGGAGGACCATCCCGCCCGTGGCGAGCCCGTAGAAGAGCTGCAGCCGCACGGCGCGCGGGCCGTGCTCGGCCTGCGGGTAGTAGCCGAGCCCGTACACCGCCCCGAGCGCCGAGACCGCGCAGATGGGCAAGAGGAAGATCGCCGAGAGCGCGTCGAGGCGCAGCCCGAGCGCCGGCGCCGAGAGCTCCCCGCCGAGGAGCACCGTCCCCGCCGCCGCGACGCCGAGGGCCGCCCCCGCGCACAGCGCGGCGCACGCGAGGGCCTGGCCCGCGGCCGGCCGCGCGCGCCGCGCGGCCGCGGCGAGCCCGCTCGCGGCGGGGAGGGCGATGGCGCCGAGGACGGGGACGAGCGTCATGGGCCGCGCTGGTGGAAGAGGAGGAGCGCCGAGAGGGCGAGGACGGTGAGGACCGTGTAGAGGAGCTGCAGGTTGAGCCGCGACTGCTGGAAGTGCCGCAGCCGCCCGAACCACTCGCCCACCGCGCGGAACGCCGGCTCGAACACGCGCGCGCGGGCGGGGTCGTCCGCCTCCTGGGCGTAGCGGACGCGGCGGGGGAAGAGGCCCTCCGGCCGCGCCGGGGTCTCGACGGGGCGGAGCGCGCGCGGCGCGATCGCCGCGAGCGCGAGCTCGGAGAGCGAGGCGGCTGTGTACTGCACGCGCGCGCTCTCGGCGGAGAAGCCGCAGCCCCAGGTCTGGGCGGCGCGCACGTCGCGCCGGGCGAGCATCCGCCGCGAGGCGAGGGCGAGCGCGACGCCACAGAGGAGGAGGAGCGCGAGCCCCGCGCGGAGCGGCCCGGCGAGCGCGGAGAGCGCGGGGGCGAGCCTCGCCGCGAGCTCCGCCGCGGGGACGCGGAGCACGATCGCGGCCGCCGGGGTGAGGAGCGCGACCGCCTGGCCGGGGAAGAGCGCCACGGCGGCGTTCGCTGCGGCGAGGGCGGCGAGGGGCGCGAGGAGCAGCGGGCCGCCCTCGTGGGCGGACGCCGCCTCGGGGCTGCGCGGGCTGCCGAGCAGCGCCGCCCCGACGAGCCGGGTGAACACGATGGCAGCGAGCGCGCCGACGAGCGCGAGCACGGCGAGGGACAGGTAGGCGAGCAGGGCGGTCCCGGCGGCAGAGCCCTGCCCGCCGTCGAGGAGGCCCAGGTAGAGCAGCCACTCGGAGACGAAGCCGTTGAGCGGCGGGAGCGCCGCGAGCGCGACGGCCGCGAACACGAGCAGCCCCGCGCTCACCGGGAGGCGCCGGAGGAGGCCGCCCATCCGCTCCACGTCGCGGGTGCCCGCGCCGTGCACCACCGCGCCGGCGCCCATGAAGGCGAGCCCCTTCATCAGGGCGTGGTTCCAGACGTGGAGGAGCGCGCCGGCGACCCCGAGCGCGGCGACCGCGGGGGCCCGGCCCGCCGCGCCGACGAGGCCCACGCCGAGGCCCAACGCGATGATCCCGACGTTCTCGACCGTGGAGTAGGCCAGGATGCGCTTCAGGTCGCGCTGCCCGAGGGCGAGGAGCAGCGCGGCGACCGCGCCGAGCAGCCCGACCGCGGCGAGCGCGAGGCCGTGGGAGACGGGCGCCGGAGGCAGGAAGGTGAGCACCCGCAGGATGCCGTAGACGCCCATCTTCACGAGGACGCCCGACATGAGCGCGGAGACGTGGCTCGGCGCCGCCGGGTGGGCCTCCGGCAGCCACACGTGGAGCGGGACGAGGCCGGCCTTGGTGCCGAAGCCCACGAGGGCGAAGACGAACAGCAGCGTCGCCGGGACCGCGGAGCCGGCGCGCAGGGCCTCGAACGCCTCGAACCTCAGCGACCCGGCGGCGTGACCGAGCGTGAGGAACAGCCCGAAGAGGAACGCGGCCCCGAGGTGGGACGCGACGAGGTACGTCCGCGTCGCCATCCGCACCGCCCCCGCCTCGTGCTCGAGGCCGACGAGCAGGAACGACGAGACGGTCATCGTCTCCCACGCGACGATGAACAGGAGCGCCTGGCGGGCGGCCACGAGCACCGCCATCGAGGCGAGGAGGACGTTGAAGAAGAACAGGAACGCGCCGAGCGAGCGCCGCGCGAGGTGGGCGCGCATGTAGCCCGCCCCGAACACGGCCGCGGCGAGGCCGAGCGCGAACACCGCGACGGCGAAGACCGCGGAGAGCGGATCGAGCCCGAGCGCGATCGCGCCGTTCGGCACCGCCCAGGCGAGCTCCCAGGCGGACGGAGGCGCGCGGAGCGCGGGGAAGGCGGCGAGGAGCCCCATCGCGGAGCCCGCGGCGGCGCTCGCGCTGCCGATGGCGAGCGCGGCGGTGGGGCGAGCGGAGGCGGCGAGCGCGGCGGCGCCACCCGCCACGAGGACGACGAGCGCGGCGAGGAAGAGGCTCACCGGGCGCTCCCGGCGCGCTGCGCGGCGATGGCCGCCTCGACCCGGGAGATCTCGGGGAGCAGCTCCTCGGCGCCGGCGCGCGCCTCGAGCCTCGCGAGCACCGCGGGGTCGTGCAGCGCGGCGGCGACGACGGCGAGCAGGTGCAGGTGCACGCGGGTGGACGGGGTCACGAGGGTCACGAGCGTGTGCACGGGCTTGCCGTCGATGGCCCCGAACTCGACGGGCGTGTCGAGGTAGCAGATCGCCACCTCCGGCCGCGCGATGCGGAGGACGATGGGGTTCCGGGCGTGCGGGATCGCGATGCCGTTGCCGAGGCCGGTCGAGCCGAGCGCCTCGCGGGCCAGGAGGACGCGGTGGAGCAGCTCCCGATCGGCGGGGCGCGGGAGCGGCAGCCGCTCGACGACCTCCCGCAGGATGGCCGGCTTGTCCGTGCCGGAGAGGCCGCGGTGGACCCCGCCGGCCCGGAGCGCGTCGGCGAGGCTCGGCAGCTCCGGCGCCTCCGTCTCGAGCTCCGCGAGCAGCTCGGCGGAGATGGCCAGGTTCCGCGCGGCGGCGAACTCCAGGAGGTCGATCCGGTTCAGCCGGTACTGGTCGTTCACGCGGGTGGAGGGGAGCTCGCCGCTCTTGAGCCAGCGGTGGAGCGTCGAGTCCGAGACGCCGAGGAGGCGGGAAGCGTCGCGCGTCGTGAGCTGCATCTTCTCTTGCCGTTCCTTCCTAGAGCTTGCCCGTCATGCCGAGGACGACGTCCACCGCCCGCGACAGGACGCCGGCGAGGAGCGGCAGGCGCAGCACCGCCACGCCCCGCTCGCCCCACGCGGCCGGCTCCTGCGCCTGGCGCGTGCGGATGGCGAGCACCGGCGTCCCCGGGCGGAGCGCGTCGAGCTGGGCGAGGACCGAGTCGATCGCGTGGGGCGGAATCTGCGGGCACGCGATGACGAGCGCGACCGCGAGCTCCCCGATGGCCACGTTCGCCGCTGCCGCGGTCGCGACGCGCAGCAGGCAGACGTCCTCCCGCTGCGAGAGGTCGGCGAACAGGTCGTCGCTCTCCGGCCCGGGACGGGCGAGCACGAGGACGGAGGGCGGCGCTCTCGAGGACACGCCCCCGACGAGAGCAGGAAGCGCGCCAGCCCCGATCTCCGCGAGATCCGCCCGGTTCCGGGCGGATCTCCGGGGCGGCCGCCCAGGGATCATGCCGTTTCGGCATCCTCCCCGTCTTTCGACCACGCGGCGAGCTTCGTGTAGAGCGTGCGCAGGCCGACGCCGAGCGCCCGCGCGGCGCGGGCGCGGGTCCGGAAATGGCGGAGGTTCGCGAGGACGATGCGGCGCTCGGCCTCGGCGAGCGTGCAGCCGATGGGGATCACGATGGTGCCGCCGATGGGGAGCGGCGCGCCACCCGGCGCTGCCCCGTCCGTCGAGGCTCCCGGCACGGCCGCGGCCGGCTCGGGGGCGGCGCGCGCGGGCGCGGGCGCGCGGGCCGCGGGGCGGCGCTCGCG
>NZ_JALCYX010000052.1:0-30261 GCF_022690695.1 Anaeromyxobacter sp. SG17 | reverse complement strand
CTCCCGGACGCCGCCGGCCCGGGCGCCTCGAAGCGCTGGAACCTCTACCTGCGCTGGATGGTGCGCGGCCCCGACGCCGTCGACCTCGGGCTGTGGCGCGAGGTCCCGCCCGCCGCGCTCGTCGTGCCGCTCGACACCCACGTGCACCGCGTCGCGCGGGCCCTCGGTCTCACCGCGCGGCCCGACGCGAGCTGGAAAACCGCCGAGGAGATCACCGCCTCGCTCCGGCGCGTCGATCCGGAGGATCCGGTGCGCTACGACTTCGCCCTCTGCCACCTCGGGATGAGCGGGATCTGCCCGGCCCGCCGGGAGGCGCGCCGCTGCGACGCGTGCGCGCTCGCGGCCGGCTGCCTCAGCGCGGCGCGGGCGCGGCGGCCAGCCCCGGCGGCGCGGGCGGCGGCTCGCCGTACCGGCAGCGCCACAGCTCGAAGGTCGTGACGGTGGCGTCGCCGCGCTTCACCTCGAGCGGCGGCAGCGCCACGAGCGGCCGGCACGCCTCGGCGCGGCGCTCGCACGTGTGCTTCTCGCGCGGGTCGAGCACGAGCAGACCCTCGCGACCGGCGAGCGCGGCGGGGTCGAACCAGTAGCGGTACTGCAGGCCGTGGTCGCCCGCGATCTCGGCGGACCAGGTCCGCGGGTGGCCCGGCAGGTAGTACGCGAGCTCGGCCGACACCTTGTAGTTGCACCCCGCCACGAAGGCGTCCGGGCCGAGGCGCGCGCGCTCGGCGTCGACCCGCGCGGCGAGGTCCCGCCAGCCCGCGGAGCCCTCGTCGCGCGCCGGGAACGGCACCGCGGGGAAGACGGGGACGAGGTGCGTGTAGACGCTGCCGGCGAGCGCCAGCGCGATCCCCGCCAACCCGGCGCGGCGCCGCCACCCCCCCGCGAGCGCGAGCGCCGCGGCGGCCGCGAAGGCGGTGGGGTAGACGGGCGCGAGCCAGTTCCCCTTCACCCAGTGGAAAGGGGAGACGAGCGTCGCGAGGCAGAGGAGCGGCGCCGCGAAGATCGCGCACATCCGGAAGGCGGGATCGGCTCGCCGCCGGATCGCCTGGACGACGGCCTCCACCGCGAGCACGAGCAGGACCGGCGTCACGAGCGCCGCCTGCAGCCCCACGTAGCGCGCGACGAGGACCGGGCGCAGGGAGGAGTGCGCGACGCGGGCCTGCGTCTGGAACTCGAAGCTCGCGAGCCCGTGCCGGAGGTTCCAGACGATCACCGGCGCGAACAGCGCGCCGGCGAGCGCGGCCCCCGCCCACGGCCACGGCGTCCGCAGCATGCGCCGGCCGCGCGGGTCGAGGAGGAGCGCGAGCAGGATCTGCGGCAGGAGCAGCGCCCCGGTGTACTTGCCGAGGAGCGCCCACCCGGTCGCCGCGCCCGCGGCGAGCAGCCACGCCGGCCGCTCCTCGTCGAGCGCGCGCAGCGTGAAGTAGAGCGCCATCGCCCAGCCGGAGAGCAGCGGCCCGTCGGGCGTGATGATGACCTGCCCGAGGGCGAAGAGCGGGACGGCGAGTCCGGCGGCGAGCGCGACGAGGGCCACCCGGGCGCCGAAGAGCCGCCGGACGGAGAGCCAGAAGAAGGCGCAGAAGATCGCGGAGTGGAGCGCCGCCGCGAGCCGGATCGCGCGCTCCGAGTCGCCGAGGAGGCCGGTCGTGAGCGCGATCGTCCAGGCGGCGAGGGGAGGGTGATCGAAGTACGACAGGTCGAGCCGCCGCGCCCACTCCCAGTAGTACGCCTCCTGCGGGGAGAGGGCGAGGTGGCCCGCGTAATAGACGTGGAAGAGCGTCGCGGCCGCGCCGAGGAGCAGCGCGGCGAGGGCGGGGCGGCGATCGGGAGCGTGCAAGGCGGCCCTGGGTCAGACGCGGCGAAGCTTCTGGCGCAGCTCGAGGACGATCTCGCCCTCGCGGAAGACGCGGACCGTGCCGCTCGTCTGCGAGACCGTGACCGCGATGGACTTCGACTCGGTCGTGATCGACGCCGCGGCGCTGTGGCGCGCGCCCAGCCCCATCGGCAGCTTCACGTCGCGTGACATGGTGAGCAGGTAGCGTCCCGCCGCCAGCACGACGCCGTCCTCCCGGATGATGAACGCGCCGTCGAGCGCGGAGAACGTCTTGATGGCCTCGCGGATGGGCGGATCGAGCGCGTTCCGCTCCGCCTCGCTGATCCCCTGGAACGGGTTCAGGATGAGCTGGCGGCTCTTCTCCATCACCGCGGTGGAGTCGCCGATGACGACGATCGTGCCGACGGGGTGCCCCTCGTAGCCCTCCGCGCCGATCTCCATCGCGGTGTGGATGAGGCTCTCCACCACCTGCGAGGAGAACCCGGGCGGGAGCCCGAGCGTGTCGACGCGGATCTTCTCCTCCGGGTCCTCCGAGCCGATCTCCACCTTCACGAGCGTGTCGACGACCCGGTCCTCGCCCGGTCCGGCGAGGGCGAGGATGGTGTCGCCGTCGCGAACGACGCCCGCGGCCTGGGCGGCGACGACCGCCACCTTGATCTTCTCGATGCGCGTGTAGTCGTAGGGCGGGATGAGCACCGCCATGTACTTGCGGGCCTTCAGCTGGTCGGCGATCCCCTCGCTCGTCACGGCGTAGACGAGCTTGCGCTTGATCGGGCGGCCGCGGATCTCGTTCGGCGAGATGGGGTGGTCGGAGATGAGCAGCAGGCGATCCACCTCGGATCGCGCGGTGAGCGCGAGCGCGCCGCGCAGGAACTCGCGGTCGAACTTCCCGTCGGACATGGCGCTTGAGCATGTTCCGGCGGCGGACCCGAGTAAAGCTTCCGCGCGATTCTCCCGAGGCCCGCGCGCCGCGGCCGCCGGGGCGATCGCCGCGGAGCGCGCGCCGCGCGAGGGCCCGCTGCGCGGCTGGGCACGGCTTGACAGCCCCGGGGGCGCAGACTAGTTTCTCCGCTCTTTTCGGTCGGGCCCCCGGGGGGGCGCGTCAGCGAGGAGGTCGCTTGAACAAGAAGGACCTGAAGAAGTTCAAGACGATGCTCGAGGAGTCCAAGCGGCAGCTTTTGCTCTCCGCGAAGAAGACGCTCACGGAAGAGGCGAGCTTCGACACCGACGATCTCCCCGACGAGATCGACCTCGCGTCGAGCGAGTACACGCAGTCGATGATCTTCCGCCTGCGGGATCGCGAGAAGTTCCTCCTCGCCAAGATCGACAAGGCGCTCGCCCGCATCGAGAACGGCACCTTCGGCATCTGCGAGCGGTGCGAGGAGGAGATCTCCGCGAAGCGCCTCGAGGCGCGGCCGGTGACGACCCTCTGCATCCGCTGCAAGGAAGAGCAGGAGCAGAAGGAGAAGTCGTTCGGGTAGCGCGCCCGCCTACGGCGGACGATCACCCCGCGGCCGGGCCGAGCGCCCGGCCGCTCGCGTTTCGGGGAGCTTCTCGCGATGACCGACCGGCGCGCGCCGCGTGTTGCTCCGCCTGGTCGCGACGGACGCGCGCCGCCGCTCGCTCGCCGCCGCGCTAGGATCGCTCGATGACCGCCCCCGCCCGGCCGCAGCGCCGCTCCCGCCGCGCGTTCTGGCTGTTCGCCGTAGCCATGGCCTTGGCCGTCCTCGGCGGCGGGACGATCGTCCTGCTCAACCGCCGCTCCGTCCGCGAGTACCAGGCCGATCAGGAGCGGGCGGCGGCCGAGCGCGCCCCCGCGATCGACCCGCGCGCCGGCGCGAAGCCGGACGACCGGGCCGCCGCCGCGCCGGGCCGGAGCGCGGAGGGAGCCCGCTGAACGGCCCGGTCGCCTCTCTCGAATCGCGCCCGGTCGCTCAGCGGAGCTTCTCCGCGACCGACCGCATCTTCCCGGCGATCGTGTGCTCCTTGTCGCGGCGGTCGTCGATCTTCACGAGCGTCGACACGCGGACGGCACCCTCCGTGAAGGGGTGCTCGTGCATCCGGCGCACGACCGCGAGGATCTCGTCGAGGTCGCCCTCGATGATCGTCCCCATGGCGGTGAGCTCGTGCGTGAGCGTGGTGCCGCGGAGGATGCGCTCCACGCCCGCGACGTAGCGCGACACGCTCGGCGTCCCCGTGCCGAGCGGCGTGATGCTGACGAAGACGACCGCCATCTCGATCCTCCCGGCGCCCCGGGACGGAGGCGCGTGATGGCGTCTCGGAGCCCGGCGAGGCGCGTGCTGCCACGTTAGCCGCGCCCCCGCCCGCGCTCAAATCGCCTGGCCCCTGGCAGCCGGGCAGGGCCCCCGGCGTCGCGGCGGACCTGGCGCCGCCTGCTGCGCCGCGTTACGGAAAGGAGACGAGTGGGGGGCGTATCCCGGGCTTGCCGCGCCCGGGCTCGACCCGATACGCTCGAACGATCCGTGTGCTGCGCCTCAACGACATCCTGGACCGGGTAGGTGGGTACCACCCGGACCCCGATCTGGACCTGATCAAGAAGGCGTACGTCTACTCCGCCAAGGTCCACCAGGGGCAGATCCGCAAGTCCGGTGAGCCGTACCTCATCCACCCCCTGGAGGTGGCAGGGCTCCTCGCCGAGCTGAAGCTCGACGAGTCGTCGGTCGTGACCGGGCTCCTCCACGACACGATCGAGGACACGCTCGCCACCAAGGAGGAGATCGCGGAGCTGTTCGGGCCCGAGATCGCGGACCTCGTCGACGGGGTGACGAAGCTCTCGCAGTTCAGCGCCGCGAACACCCAGGAGGAGAAGCAGGCCGAGAACTTCCGCAAGATGGTCGTCGCGATGGCGAAGGACATCCGCGTCCTGCTCGTCAAGCTCGCCGATCGCACCCACAACATGCGGACGCTCGATCACATGAAGCCCGAGTCGCAGGAGCGGATCGCGCGCGAGACCCTCGACATCTACGCGCCCCTCGCGAACCGGCTCGGGATCCAGTGGCTGAAGAGCGAGCTCGAGGACCTCTCCTTCAAGTACCTCCGCCCAGAGGACTACGCCGAGCTGTCGTCGCGCGTCGAGGCGGAGGCGAAGGAGAAGCAGCAGTTCGTGCAGGAGGTCGTCGAGGTCATCCGCGGGCGCCTCACCGACGCGGGGATCTCCGTCCAGGTCTCGGGCCGCGTGAAGCACGTCTACTCGATCTGGCGCAAGATGCGTCAGCTCGACGTCGACTTCGACCACATCCTGGACGTCGTGGGCTTCCGCGTGATCGTCGACACCGTCGCGGAGTGCTACGAGTCGCTGGGGATCATCCACTCCTTGTGGAAGCCGGTGCCCGGCCGCTTCAAGGACTACATCGCCATCCCGAAGCCCAACCTCTACCAGTCGCTCCACACCACGGTGGTCGGGCCGCGCGGCGAGCGCATCGAGGTGCAGATCCGCACCAAGGAGATGCACCGCATCGCCGAGGAGGGCGTCGCGGCGCACTGGGCGTACAAGGAGAAGGGGCGCGACGGGAAGGGCGCCGAGCTCTCGAAGAAGGACGCCGAGAGCTTCGGCTGGCTGCGGCAGCTCGTCGAGTGGCAGCGCGAGCTCGCCGATCCGCGCGAGTTCCTCGAGACGGTGAAGGTGGACCTCTTCTCGGACGAGGTCTTCGTGTTCACGCCGAAGGGGGCGGTGAAGAGCCTGCCGCGCGGGGCGACGCCGGTGGACTTCGCCTACACGATCCACTCCGAGGTCGGCGAGCACACCGTCGGCGCGAAGGTGAACGGCAAGCTCGTCCCCCTGCGCTACGCGCTGAAGAACGGCGACACGGTCGAGATCCTCACCTCGCCGAACGCGCACCCGTCGAAGGACTGGCTCAGCTTCGTCAAGACGAGCCGCGCGCAGGCCCGCATCCGCCAGTTCATCCGCCAGGCCGAGCACCGCCGCTCGCTCGAGATCGGGCGCGACGTCGCGGAGCGCGAGTTCCGCCGCTTCGGCCTCAGCCTCGCCAAGGCCCAGAAGGGCGGCGATCTCGAGAAGGCGGCGCAGGCCCTCGGCTACCGCGCCCCCGACGACCTCCTGGCGGCCATCGGCTACGGCAAGGTCGCTCCGGCGCAGGTGCTCCAGCAGCTCCTCCCCGCCGACAAGCTCGCCGAGCCCACGCCCGCGGAGCCGTCGCCGACCTCGCGCCTCACCGAGATCTTCCGCAAGGTCGCGCGCCGCCCGGCGGGGGGCGTCCGCATCAACGGCATCGACGACGTGCTCGTCCGCTACGGCCGGTGCTGCAACCCGGTGCCCGGCGACGCCATCGTCGGCTTCATCACCCGCGGCCGGGGCGTGACGGTCCACACCGTCGCGTGCGACAAGGTCCTGGGGATCGACCCGGAGCGGCGCGTGGACGTCGCCTGGGACGTGAAGGGCGACTTCAAGCGGCAGATCTCGATCCGGGTCATCACGAGCGACCGCCCCGGCATCCTCGCGCGGATCTCGCAGACGTTCAGCGAGGCCGGCCTGAACATCTCGCAGGCGAGCTGCCGCACGACGCCGGGCGAGCGCGCCGTGAACGACTTCGAGGTCACGGTCGGTGACCTGAAGCAGCTCAAGTCCGTCATCCGGACGCTCGAGCGGATCGAGGGCGTCCAGTCCGTCGAGCGCGTCTGATCGCGCCCCGGCCGCCGCCGCGCGAGAAGCCACCGTTGAACGCTCGGGCCGAGGCCGCTACGGTAGCGGCATGAAGCGGATCCTCTCCACCCCGGCCGCGCCCCAGGCGATCGGCCCCTACAGCCAGGCCGTCGAGGCGCGCGGCGGGCGCACGCTGTTCCTCTCCGGGCAGATCCCGCTCGACCCCGCCACCGGCGAGCTCGTGGCCGGGGACATCGACGCGCAGACGACGCGCGTGATGGAGAACCTGCGCGCCGTGCTCGCCGCGGGAGGCGCCGGGTTCGAGCACGTCGTCCGCACCACCATCTTCCTCGCGGACCTCGGCGACTTCGCCCGGGTGAACGCGGCGTACGGCCGGTACTTCCCGGGCGAGCCGCCGGCGCGCGCGACCGTGCAGGTCGCGGCGCTCCCCCGCGGCGCGCGCGTCGAGATCGACGCGATCGCCGTGGTCGAGTAGCGGCCCTCGAAGGTCCGCCCGGCGTCCTCCAGGTCCGCGAAGGCGCCGCCCGGGCCGCGGGGGCGCACGTGATGTCGAGCGCTTGGGCGCGGCACGCCCTTCGCGATCCGGACGATCCATTCGTCGGACCGCGAGGGCCACCGCATGTCCCGCATCGAGTCGAGCAGCACGCCGCACGTCGTCCTCCCTCCGCGCGAGCCCCACGGAGCGCGCGACCTGCTGTGGAGCGGGTTTCGGCCCTCGTACTCGCTCTGCGGCCGGAGCCCCGAGCAGCGCGCGGCCGTGCACCGGGCGAACGTCGCGCTCCGCCGCCTCGATCTCGCGGACTTCGAGCGGTTCCTCGGCGAGTGGGTGGCGTCGGCGAAGGCGTGCCGCACCCTCGACGAGCTCGCGGCGCACCCCCGCGTGATCGACCCCGTCCGCGAGCTCCAGCCGTGGGAGCCGGGCGCGGTGACCGCGGAGAACCAGGATCTCGCCGCGATCCACGGTCGGTTCCGGCACGCGCTCGCGGAGGCGCTCGGAGCGGTCGAGCGCCACCGCGCCCGCCTCGAGCGCCGCCCCGCGCCGCTCGAGGTGAGCGCGGAGGGGGCCGTCGGGCTGGAGCTCGACGTGGGCGCGCTCCGCATCGGCGCGCAGGCGTCGTTGCGCGAGCGGGCGGTGACCGCGAGCCTCGGCGCGCGGCGCGTCGCGGTCCGCTGCGCGCTCGACGAGGCGGGCCGGCCGGGCTGCGTCGTGAAGACGCCCGTGCTGACCGCGGCGAGAGACCGCCTCGAGCTCCCGGAGCTCCGGCACGGCGTCGTATCCGGCGGCGCCCGCCGCGACGGGTTCACGGTTCAGGTCGGACCCTCCGCGCGCCTCGGCTCGGACCGGCTCCACCTGCGAGCGCGGGCGGAGCTCGGCGTCCGGGTCCAGCTCCTCGACGTCGAGACCGCACGCCGCGCGCTGTCGAACGAGGACTTCTGGACGAAGAAGCGCTGAACGCCTCTACCCCCCCCGCAACACAAGGAGAGCCCACATGCCGCGCCACGTTCCGCTCGCCCTCGCCGTCGCACTCGCCCTGCTCGCCGCCGCCTGCGCTCCCGACGCTCACGGCGACCTGCGCGCCCGGGTTCGGCTCCAGCCCGCAGGGGCCCCCGGGCGCATGACCTTCGAAGGCGTCGGCGTCGGTACGGGGCTCGAGGAGGCGCAGGCCGTCTTCGGCGGCCCGCTCGCGTTTCCCTGGGACGGGACCCACCTCGCGCGGGAGCTCGCGAGCGACTTCGGGACGAGGCTCGACGTCCTGTACGGCGTGAAGCGCGACGGCTCGGGAACGATCTCCGGCCTCACGCTCGACTACACGGGGAACCCCCTCGCCATCGCCAGGCTCGACGCTCGCTGGCGCGAGGTGCTCTCGGCGATCCCGGGCGCGTGCGAGGAGGCGGGCTGCCAGTGGAACGACGAGGACGGCCGGATGATCGCGCTCGTCACGAAGCTCACCCGCTGGGCCGGCAGCTCCCAGCTGACGGTCACGATCGAGCAGTGACGCCGGCCCGCGCTCGCACGCGTCGAGACCTCACCCGCAGCCGTGCCCCATCCGCAGGCCCGGGATCGCGTGAACGCGGAGAGACGTTCCGCAGGCGCACGAGCCCGGAGCCGAGACGGGGAAGCGCAGCGACGCCCGGCGAGGCGTACTGCCTCCGTACGCCGCAGCCGGAAGGAGCGAGCACCCCCGTCGCAGGCCCGGGATCGTGCGCCGTACCTAAGGCTCCAGGTACTCGTACTCCTTCCCGGCATAGTTTCTCAGGACCCAGCGCTTCCCCTCGTGCGAGACCACGTAGTTCGGGTTCACGGGGATCTTGCCGCCGCCCTGGGGCGCGTCGACGACGAAGTGCGGCACGGCGAGGCCGGAGGTGTGGCCGCGCAGGTGCTCGATGATGCGGATGCCGGTCTCGACGGGCGTGCGGAAGTGGCTGATGCCCTTCGAGAGATCGCACTGGTAGATGTAGTAGGGCCGGATCCGCATGAGCAGGAGCTTGTGGTTCAGCTCCTTCACGGTCTCGGGCTCGTCGTTGACGCCCTTCAGGAGCACCATCTGGTTGCCGATGACGCACCCGGCATCCGCGAGCCGCCGCGCCGCCTCGAAGGCCTCGGCGGTGCACTCCTTCGGATGGTTGAAGTGCGTGTTCACGTAGACCGGGTGGTGACGGCGCAGCATGTGGACGAAGTCGTCCGTCACGCGCTGCGGGAGGGTGACGAGGTTGCGGGTGCCGAGCCGGAAGATCTCGACGTGCGGGATCGCCCGCAGCCGGCCGAGGATGTAGTCGAGCCGGTCGTCCGAGAGCGAGAGCGGGTCGCCGCCGGAGATCACCACGTCGCGGATCTCCGGGTGCGCCGCGATGTACGCGAGCGACTCCTCGATCTGGCGCTTCGCGGCCGCGGTCGTCGGATCCGACACCTTGCGCTTGCGCGTGCAGTGGCGGCAGTAAACCGGGCAGTTGTGCGTCGTGTAGAAGAGGACGCGGTCCGGGTAGCGGTGCGTGATGCCGGGCACCGGCATGTCCCGCTCCTCGGCGAGCGGGTCCTCGAGGTCGGCGGGCGCGATGGTCAGCTCGCCCAGGGTCGGGACCGACTGCAGCCGGATCGGGCAGCTCGGGTCGTCGGGATCCATGAGCGCCGCGTAGTACGGCGTGATCCCCATGTGGAACTCGGCGTCCGTCTCGACGACCGCGCGGCGCTCCTCGTCCGTGAGGTGGATCACCTTCTCGAGCTGCTCGAGCCGGGTGATCCGCTCGCGCTGCTGCCAGTGCCAGTCGTTCCAGAGCGTCTCGGGGACGTCCTTCCAGATGGAGCGCGGGCCGGGCGCGAAGCGCGCGCGGACGCTCGGGACGGGTCGGATCCCGTCGTCGATCGCCGAGCCGGCCGGGCGGGGTTCGCCGTTCGCGCGCTCCGGAGGAAGGGCGCCGACGTCCCCGTGGTCGCTCGTCACAGGAAGATTCGCCATGTCGTCTCGCTCCACAGGGGGCCCTCTGCGAGGGCCGCGCGTCTCCTTTAACACCGACGCGCCGCCATGACACGGCCCGTCGCCCCACCGACCGGGGTGGGTCCCGCCGTGCAGGCCGAGCGGCAGCAGGCAGGCGAGGCGGCGCTCCGGGGCCAGGCGTCGTTTGACCGCTGCGTCGCGGGCGGGTAGCTTCCGCGCCCCGCCGGGCGTTCCCCGTGGCGACGGCCCGAGCGGTGATCCCATGGACTTTCGAGCCCGATTCCCCGACGTCTCCGAGAGCGACTGGCGCGACTGGCGCTGGCAGCACCGGAACGCGCTGCGCACCGCCGAGGACCTCGGCCGCCTCGTCGCCCTCACCGACGACGAGCGCGCGGGCCTCGCGCACGCGCGAGGGCGGACGCGCGTCGCGGTGACGCCGTACTACGCGTCGCTCATGGACCCCGTCCACGGGAGCTGTCCGATCCGGATGCAGTCCATCCCGCTCCCCGGCGAGGCGACGCAGGCGCCCGGGGACCTGCGCGATCCCATCGGCGAGGACGCGCACCGGCCCGCGCGCGCGATCGTCCACAAGTACCGGGATCGCGTCCTCTTCCTCGCCGTCGATCGCTGCTCGGTCTACTGCCGTCACTGCACGCGCCGGCGGATCACGTTCGGCGCCGACGCGGGGTTCGACCGCGACGCGATCGAGGAGGGGCTCGCGTACGTGCGGGCACACCGCGAGGTGCGGGACGTGATCGTCTCGGGCGGCGATCCGCTCGTGCTCTCCGACGAGCGGCTCGACGCGCTGCTCGCGGGCCTCCGCGCCATCCCGCACGTCCAGCTCCTCCGCGTCGCGACGCGCGCGCCGGTGACCTGCCCGATGCGCGTGACGCCCGCGCTCGCCGCGCTCCTGCGCCGCCACGCGCCGCTCTTCGTCGTCACGCACTTCAACCACCCCGTCGAGGTCACGCCGGACGCGCGCGCCGCGTGCGAGGCCCTGGTCGATCACGGGGTGCCGGTGGAGAACCAGTCCGTGCTCCTGCGCGGCGTGAACTCGTCGGCCCGGCTCCTCACCGATCTCAACGAGCGGCTCCTCGCGAGCAGGGTCCGCCCTTACTACCTCCACCAGGGCGATCTCGCGGAGGGGACGGCGCACCTGCGCACGCCGCTCGAGGCCGGGGTCGCGATCCTGGAGCAGATGCGGGGGCGGACGAGCGGCCTCGCGATCCCGCACCTGGCCGTCGATCTCCCGGGGGGCGGCGGGAAGGTCACGCTCTCGCCAGATTACGTGCTGGGGCCGGGCGAGGAGGGCGCGCCGGGGCACTGGCTCCGGAGCTTTCGCGGCGCGCGCCACTTCTACCCGGCGCCTCCCGCGGCGGATTGCACCTGCGGGCACGAGGCGGTCTACTATGCCCGCGAGCCTGCCGAGCCGCCCGCGGGCGAAGGGGACGCATGATCCAGTCGGTCGTCGCCAAGCTCGCGGTCTTCACCATCGCCGTCGTCGGCTACCTCGGCTACGGCGGGGTCGTCCTGCTCATGGCGATCGAGAGCGCCTGCATCCCGCTCCCGTCCGAGATCATCATGCCGCTCGCCGGGTACCACGTGTACCTCGGCAACTTCACGCTGCACGGGGCGGCGCTCGCGGGCGCGATCGGCTGCGTCGTGGGCTCCGTCCCGGCCTACTACCTCGGCCTGTACGGGGGCCGCCCGCTCATCGAGCGGTACGGCCGGTACGTGCTCGTGTCGCACCACGATCTCGACGTGGCGGATCGCCTCTTCCGAAGGTGGGGTCAGTGGGTCGTGTTCGCCGCCCGCCTGCTCCCCGTCGTCCGCACGTTCATCGCGTTCCCGGCGGGCGTGTCGCGGATGCCGATGGGGAAGTTCATCGCCTTCACCTTCGCGGGCTCGTACCCCTGGTGCCTCGCGCTCGCGTGGGTCGGGGCGAAGCTCGGCGACAAGTGGGACAGCGACCCGCGCATGAAGGCCGTCTACCACCGGTTCGAGCTCGTCATCGTGGCCGCCGGCGTCGCGGCGGTGATCTTCTACGTCTGGCACAAGGTCCGCGCGTCGCGGCGCGACCGGGCGGCGACCGTCGCGGGCGCGCCGGACGAGGGGTGATGGCGCCCGCCGCCCTCGGGGTGGCGCCGATCCGGGCCGCGCTCGCGCTCCTCCTCGTCTCCGCCGCGCCCGCGCAGGCGGAGGAGCTCATCCGCGTGCGCGTCTCGGAGCGGCCGGAGCGCATCGAGGAGGTCCGGCTCGAGGACTACGTCGCGGGCGTGGTGTCGGGCGAGATGCCGGTGAGCTTCCCCGGCGAGGCCCTGAAGGCGCAGGCGGTCGCGGCCCGGAGCTACGCCCTCACGCGCAAGATCGAGGCGCAGGCCGCGAACCGGCGCTGGGACATCGCGACGGGCGTGCTCGCCCAGGTCTACCGGCACGGCGCGGCGAGCCCCGCGGCGCGGGCGGCGGCCGAGGCCACGGCGGGCGAGGTGCTCGTCTCGGGGATGGAGCCCGTGGAGGCGTACTTCCACGCGTCGTGCGGCGGCACGACCGAGGCGGGCCTGCCCGCGCTCGGGCGCGACCTGCCCTACCTCGCCTCGGTCGCGTGCGGGCGCTGCGACCGCGCGCCGGGGGTGCGCTGGTCGGCGCGGATCGACGCGCGCGCGCTCGGCGCCGCCGCGGGCCTGCGCGGCGCGGCGACCGAGGCGCGCGTCTCGACGCGGACGGCGAGCGGCCGCGCGGAGCGGGTCGAGATCTCCGCAGGAGGGCGGCGCGCGACCGTGCTCGCCACCGACCTGCGCCAGCGGCTCGGCTACGCCCGCCTGCCCTCGCTCGCGTTCGACCTGCGCTCCGAGCGCGGGGCGTTCGTCTTCGACGGCCGCGGGCAGGGGCACGGCGCCGGCCTCTGCCAGTGGGGCGCGGCCGGGCTCGCGCGCGAGGGGAAGGGCTACCGCGAGATCCTCCTCCACTACTATCCGGGCGCGGACGTGGCGCGGATGTATTGAGGACATGATCTCGGATACGAAACGCGGGGGCGGAGCCCCCGAGCTCCGCGGGAGGGCCCCCGCGCGAAGCGCGGGAGGGGCGAAGCCCCTCCGGCGGGGAACCTGCGCGTCCCCGCGAACGCGGGCGCGCAGGTTCACGGGCCCCGCCGAGCGGGGGTGGGGCCCCGGCGAGCGTCGCGCGGCGGGGCGGGGGACGCAGTCCCCCGGCAAAAGATGAAACTCTCGGACTTCGACTACGATCTGCCCGAGGCGCTCGTAGCGCAGGAGCCGGCAGAGCCGCGTGACGCCTCGCGCCTGCTCGTCGTCCCGCCGGACGGCCCGCTCCGGCACCGCGGCTTCGCGGAGCTCCCGGCGCTGCTCGCCCCCGGCGATCTCCTCGTCTTCAACGACACGAAGGTCATCCCGGCGCGGCTCGTCGGGACGAAGCCGACCGGCGGCAAGGTGGAGCTGCTCCTGTGCGAGCCGCTCGCGGGCGGGCTCGGCCGGCGCTGGCGCGCGATGGGGCAGGCCTCGAAGCCGATCCGCGAGGGGACCACGCTCGCGTTCGGCGAGCTGGAGGCGCGCGTCGAGGCGAGCGAGGGCGAGGGCTTCTACGTCGTGACGCTCGACCGCGAGGGCGAGGCGCTCGAGGCGGCGCTCGCGCGCGCGGGCCGGATCCCCCTGCCGCCGTACATCCGGCGCGCGCCCTCCGAGGCGGACCGCGAGCGGTACCAGACGATCTGG
Organism: Anaeromyxobacter sp. SG17; assembly: GCF_022690695.1. Taxonomy (NCBI): domain Bacteria; kingdom Pseudomonadati; phylum Myxococcota; class Myxococcia; order Myxococcales; family Anaeromyxobacteraceae; genus Anaeromyxobacter; species Anaeromyxobacter sp. SG17. Next base: position 16,626 of record NZ_JALCYX010000052.1, on the reverse strand, counting down.
GCGCGCGCCCCCGGCAGCGCGGCCGCGCCGACGGCGGGCCTCCACTTCACCGAGGCGGTCCTCGCCGCGCTCGAGGCGCGCGGCGTCGCGCGCACGGCCGTCACGCTCCACGTCGGCCCCGGGACGTTCCTGCCGGTCCGCGGCGACTCCATCGAAGGCCACCGGATGCACGCGGAGCAGTACGAGGTCCGGCCGGAGGCCGCCGCCGCCATCGCGGCCTGCCGGGCGCGCGGCGGCCGGATCGTCGCCGTCGGGACCACCTCGGTGCGCACGCTCGAGAGCGCCTGGCGTGACGGCGCCGTCGCGGCGGGCTCCAGACGCACCACGCTCTTCATCCGTCCCGGCCATCGGTTCCGCGCGGTCGACGCGCTCGTCACGAACTTCCACCTGCCGCGCTCGACCCTGCTCATGCTGGTGTGTGCGTTCGGCGGCGCCGAGCGGGTCCTCGCCGCCTACCGTGAGGCGGTCGCGCGCCGATATCGGTTCTTCAGCTACGGCGACGCCATGCTCCTCTCGCGGCCGTCTTGACGGAGCGTCCGCCCAGGTCCGCCCGTGCTATAGGATCTCGAACGGCGTCGAAAGGAGCGGGGGGCCGGGATTGCACAGCGTGTCGGTGAGCCTCGAGCCGGCCCAGTTCCTCGCTGGGTTCCGGCCCGAGAACGGCAGCCTGTTCGTGCCCGCGCTCTCGGAGTCGCGCGTGGGCGACGAGGTCGCCCTGCGCGTCGGCATCTACGGCCAGACCATCCGCGCCACCCTCTTCGGCCGGGTCTCCCTCGTGCGGCGCGTCGGGCGGCCGGCGCTGCCTCCCGGCGTCGAGCTCCAGCTCGATCGCGGCAGCCTCGCCGCCGCCGGGTTCCTGGCCGCCGCCGCGCGCGGTGAGCCGGTGAGCTTCCGCGAGCGGGCGCCGCGCTACGTGCTGGCACGGCGGATCGTCGTCGAGCACGGCGGCAACCTCTTCGAGACCGCGACCGTGAACGTGGCCGAGGGCGGCTGCGCGATGCGCTGGCCGGGCGCGCTCCCCCTCGTCGGGGAGGAGGTCGCGCTGAAGCTGCGGTCCGGGCTCTTCCCGCCGACGGCGCGGGCGATCGTCTGCTGGAACCAGGCCGGCGGCGCGGGTGAGCGGACGGTGGGGCTGCGCGTCGTGGTCCAGGGGCGGGCGGGGCGTGCCTGGAGGGCGCTCGTCGCGGACGTGGCGAGGGGCGGGGCGCGCGCGGCTTGACAGGCGGCGGCGCGCGTACGACACCCGCGCGGTGATCCGGTTCGAGCTCCTCGCGCAGGACGGCGCCGCCCGCCGCGGCCGGCTGTCGACGCCGCACGGCACCATCGAGACGCCCGTCTTCATGCCCGTCGGCACCGCCGCCACCGTGAAGACGCTCGAGCCGCGCGATCTCGAGGCGCTCGGCGCGGGCATCATCCTCGCGAACACCTACCACCTGTTCCTGCGCCCCGGGCACGAGCGCATCCAGCGGCTCGGCGGCCTGCACCGCTTCATGTCGTGGAGCGGCGCCGTGCTCACCGACTCGGGCGGCTTCCAGGTGTTCAGCCTGGGCGAGCGCGGCGCCGAGGGGCGCGACCGCGCCGGCCCCGGGCTCGTCACCATCGCCGAGGAGGGCGTCACCTTCCGCTCGCACCTCGACGGCTCGCGCCACTTCCTCTCGCCGGAGCGCGCCATCGAGGTGCAGGAGGCGCTCGGGGCGGACGTCATCATGGCGTTCGACGAGTGCCCTCCGTCGCTCGCCGACCGCGCCTATCACGAGGCGTCGCTCGCGCGTACGCAGCGCTGGCTCGTCCGCTGCCGCGAGGCGTGGCGGGAGCACGAGGCGAGGAAGAGCGGGGAGGGGCGGACGCCGTGCGCGCTCTTCGGGATCGCGCAGGGCGGGCTGCACGCGGACCTGCGCGCCCGCGCGATCGCCGACGCGGCGCTCCTGGACCTGCCGGGCTACGCGCTCGGCGGCTACGCGGTGGGCGAGGCGCCCGCGCAGATGTGGGAGGGGGTCGCGCGCGACGCGCCGCTCCTGCCCGAGGGCAAGCCCCGCTACCTGATGGGCGTCGGGACGCCCGAGGACCTGCTCGCCGGGATCGCGGCGGGCGTGGACATGTTCGACTGCGTGCTCCCCACGCGGACGGCCCGGAACGGGCTGCTCTTCACGAGCCGCGGGAAGGTGGTCATCCGCAACGCTCGCCACGCCGACGACGAGTCGCCGGTCGATCCCGCGTGCGCCTGCTACACCTGCCGGACGTTCACCCGGGCCTACCTCCGCCACCTGTTCAAGGCGGGCGAGATCCTGGGCCTGCGCCTCAACACCCTGCACAACCTGCACTTCTACCTCTCGCTCCTCGCCGGCGCGCGGGAGGCCATCGTCGCCGGCGGCTTCGAGGCGTTCCGCAGGGAGCGGCTCGAGGCGTGGCGAGAAGCCGCAGGATAGCCCCAGGCATCGGCCGAGCGGGCGGGCCCCCGGCCGGAAAGAGGTTGCGGAAAGGCGCCAACTCACGCTAAAAGACGGCGCTTTTCCCTTTCCGTACCCAGCGGAGACTTATGCATCCCGTCCTCCACGCGTTCTTCTCTCAGACCGCGCCCGAGGGGCAGGCCCAGAACCCCATCATGGGGTTTCTGCCCTTCATCCTCATCGCGGTCGTCTTCTACTTCGTCTTCTTCCGCCCGCAGGCGAAGCAGGCGAAGCAGCACAAGCAGTTCATCTCCGAGCTGAAGAAGGGAGACGAGGTGCTCACGCAGGGCGGAATCATCGGCACGATCGTCCTCGTCGAGGACCGCACCGTGACGATCGACGCGGGGTCGGGGACGAAGCTGAGGGTCCTGAAGAGCCAGGTCGCCGGGCAGTGGAAGCAGGTCGAGTCCGTCCCGGTGAAGGCGGAGGCGAAGAAGTAGATGGAACGGTCCTGGTACTGGCGCGTCGCGCTCATCGTCGCGGTGGCGCTCTTCTCGCTGTGGCAGCTCGTCCCGAGCTGGTTCTACTTCAAGCTCCCGCCCGACCAGCGCAGCACCGAGGCGTACGAGCACGCGGTGCCCGGCTGGGCGCCGACGTCCCAGAAGCACCTCAACCTCGGCCTCGACCTCCAGGGCGGCATCCACCTCGCCATGGGCGTCGACGTGGAGCGCGCGGTGAAGGCGAAGGTCGCGCGCCGCGCCGACGAGATCGCCGAGTACCTGAAGTCGAAGAACGTCCCCGCCGAGTCGGTGACCACCACCGCGGGCGGCACGCGGGTCGCGGTGAAGGCCGCCGATCCGAAGCAGGTCGAGTCCTCGGTCCTCGACTCGTACGACCAGGAGATGTACTCGCCGGGCGTCGTCGACGGCGCGGTCACCTTCGCCTTCAAGGACACGGTGCTCCGTGACTTCCAGTCGAAGGCCGTCGAGCAGGCGGAGAAGACGATCCGCAACCGCGTCGACAAGTGGGGCGTCTCCGAGCCCGACATCAAGCGCAAGGCGAACAACCAGATCCAGATCCAGCTCCCCGGCTTCAAGGATCCGGAGAAGGCGAAGGAGCTGCTCGGCCGCACCGCGCAGCTCGAGTTCAAGATCACCGACGACGAGAACCCCGCCCTCGATCAGCTTCGCGCGCAGCTCACACCCTGCGCGACCGCCGACGGCTTCCGCATCCCGCTGCCGCAGGGCGGCTGCTGGTCGACCGAGAGCGTCGAGCTGCCGAACGGCACCGCGCGCGCGGTGACGATCCTCGCCGCGAACACGCGGCCGGAGATCGAGAAGCTCATCCAGGAGAAGGCGACGCCGCTCCTCGACCCCCAGAAGAACGTCGTCGGCATCGGCGAGGCCACCTTCGGCCAGGGCCCGACGCGCCAGCAGTACTACCGGACCTACCTCCTCCGCGCGAAGACGGAGCTCACCGGCGACTACATCGCCGACGCGCGCGCCGCGATCGACCAGTCCCAGCAGTTCGGCCAGTCGGGCCGGCCGCTCGTCCAGTTCACGATGAGCGTCGAGGGCGGCCGCCTCATGCAGAAGCTGACGAGCGAGAACATGCGCCGGCGCATGGCGACGGTCCTCGACGACAAGGTCGAGACGGCGCCGTACATCCAGGGCGAGATCTCCACGAACGGGCAGATCACGCTCGGCTCGGGGCGCAACCCGCAGGAGATGTTCGAGGAGGCCAACCAGATCGCGCTCGTCCTCAAGGCCGGCGCGCTCCCGGCCCCGGTGACGATCTCCGAGGAGCGCACGGTCGGCGCGACGCTCGGGCCGGAGCTCGTGCGGCGCGGCACCGTCGCCGCCCTCATCGGCCTCGGCCTCGTGCTCCTCTTCATGGTCGCCTACTACCGCGCGAGCGGGCTCGTCGCCGACGTGGCGCTCGTCCTGAACGGCCTGCTCGTCCTCGCGATCATGGCGATGATCGGCTCGACGCTCACGCTGCCCGGCATCGCCGGCTTCGTCCTCACCCTCGGCATGGCGGTCGACGCGAACGTGCTCATCAACGAGCGCATCCGCGAGGAGCTGCGCGCGGGGCGGACCATCAAGCAGGCGGTCCAGCAGGGCTATGACAAGGTGTTCTGGACCATCGTGGACTCGCACGTCACGACCCTCGTCGCGGCCCTCGTCCTCATGAACTACGGGTCGGGTCCGGTGCGCGGGTTCGCCGTGACGCTCGCGATCGGCCTCGTCGCGTCGATGTTCACGTCGATCGTGGTGACCCGGGCCTTCATGGAGTTCTTCACGCGCCACGAGACGGCGCGCCTGAGCGTGTGATGCGATTCAAGAGCTTCGATCTCATCCCCCACGGCACGAAGTTCGACTTCGTCGGGAAGCGCCACATCGCGGTGGCGCTCTCCCTCATCGTCAACGCCGCCGTCCTCCTCTGGGCCGTCCCCGCGATCCACGGCCTCAACTTCGGCGTGGACTTCGCGGGCGGCACCGAGATGGAGGTGAAGTTCGGCCAGCCCGTCGATCCGGGCGCCATCCGCAAGAGCATCGAGGACCTCGGCTTCAAGGGCGCCTCGGTGCAGACCTACGGCGCGGAGTCCGAGAACGCGTTCCTCATCCGCGTCGAGCGCATCGCGCTCATGAGCGACGCGGACGTGAAGCGCGTCGTCGACGCCGTCCAGGCCAAGGTCCCGATCCAGAGCTGGAGCTTCAACCCGGAGATCGGCGACAAGATCGACTTCCAGTTCAAGCAGCCTCCGAGCCCGCAGGAGCTCCAGGCCGCGGTCGAGGGCGCCGGCATCGGCGTCCGCGAGGTGCGCGCCGAGCAGGGCCTCGTGGCCGGCACGCGGTCGTTCGCCGTCATCACGCAGGGCATCCGCGAGAAGATCGAGCACGACCTCGCGACCCGCTTCGCGGAGGCGAAGCCCGACGTGCGGCGCGTCGAGTACGTCGGCCCCGCGGTCGGCCGCGAGCTGCGCAACCAGGGGTTCAAGGCCGTCCTCTACGCGATCGGCCTCATCGTCGTGTACATCGGGCTGCGGTTCGACTTCCGGTTCAGCCCCGGCGTCGTCATCGCGATCGTCCACGACGCGATCGTGACGCTCGGCTACTTCGCCTTCTCGGGGCGAGAGTTCAACCTCACCTCGATCGCCGTGATCCTCACGGTCGTCGGCTACTCGGTGAACGACACGGTCGTCGTCTACGACCGGATCCGCGAGAACCACGCCAAGTTCAAGGGCAAGTCGCTCGCGGAGATCGTGAACCTCTCGATCAACGAGACCCTCGGCCGGACGTTCCTCACGTCCTTCGCGACGGCGCTCTCGCTCGTCGGCCTCCTCATGTACGGCGTCGGGACGATCTTCGACTTCTCCGCCGCCATGCTGGTCGGCATCGTCTCCGGCACCTACTCGACCTGGTTCATCGCCGCTCCGATGACCATCTGGCTCGAGGAGCTCGCGGACAAGAAGAAGAAGAGCCGCGCCGCCCCGTCCGCCGCGGCGCCCGCCGCGCCCGCGGGACGCGCCGCGCAGAAGTAGCCGCGCCCGCGAGAAGCATCCGGGGCCCCGTCGCCGAGAGGCGGCGGGGCCCTCGTCTTTGGGGCGTGGCGCGCGGCGCCGAGGCGCGGCCGCGCACCGAAGGCCGGCGTCCGGGCGGGCGCTGTCACCCTCGCGTGGTATCGACCTCCCGTGGACGGCGCGGAGCGGCGGAGGTGGATCGAGACGGCGGTGGACGCGGAGGCGGCCGCCCGGCTCGCCGCCGCGCTGAAGCTCCACCCGGTCGCGGCGCGGGTCCTCGCGGCGCGCGGCTTCCTGTCGGCGGACGCGGCGGAGGGGTTCCTCGCCGCGCGGCTCGCGGACCTCCCCGACCCGTTCACCATGAAGGGCATGGACGCCGCGGTCGCGCGGCTCGTCCAGGCCGTCGAGGCGGGGGAGCGGATCGCCTGCTACGGCGACTACGACGTCGACGGGGTCACCTCGACGGCCCTGCTCTGTGGCTTCCTGCGCGCCGCCGGCGCGGACGTCGTGACCTACACGCCGCACCGGCTGGTGGAGGGGTACGGCCTCAACGTCGACGCGGTGAAGAAGCTCGCCGCGCAGGGCGCGCGCCTCCTCGTCACGCTCGATTGCGGCATCACGAGCGTGGAGGAGGTCCGCGCGGCCGCCGCGCTGGGGCTCGACACGGTGGTCGTCGACCACCACACCGTCCCCGTCGAGCTCCCCGCCGCGCGCGCGATCCTGAACCCCCACCAGCCCGGCTGCGCCTACCCGTCGAAGGGGCTCGCCGCCGTGGGCGTCACGTTCGCGCTCGCGATGGCCCTCCGGCGCGCGCTCCGCGACCGCGGCCGGTTCGGCCCGGCGCGGCCGGAGCCGAACCTCAAGGACGCGCTCGACCTCGTCGCGCTCGGCACCGTCGCCGACGTCGTGCCGCTCGTCGGCGCGAACCGGATCCTGGTCCGCTGGGGCCTCGAGGGCATCGCGCGCACGAGGCGCCCGGGGCTGCGCGCGCTGAAGCAGGTGGCGGGCCTCGCCGAGGGGGGCGAGGTCACCGCCGGACAGGTGGGGTTCCGGCTCGCCCCGCGCATCAACGCGGCGGGCCGGCTCGACGACGCCGGGCGCGGCGTGAGGCTCCTGCTCGCGGAGGACGAGGCGACGGCGCGCGCGCTCGCGGAGGAGCTCGATCGCGAGAACGCGGCGCGCCAGGAGATCGAGCGGCGGATCCTCGAGGAGGCGACGGCGGACGCGGCGGCGCGGGTGGCCGCGGGCGCGCGCGGGCTCGTGCTCGCGCGCGACGGGTGGCACGCCGGCGTGGTGGGGATCGTCGCCTCGCGCATCGTCGAGCGGTTCCACCGTCCCGCGGTGCTCGTCGCGCTCGAGGACGGCGCGGGGAAGGGCAGCGGCCGCTCGATCGAGGCGTTCCACCTCTACGACGCGCTCGCGGCCTGCGCGGGCCACCTCGCCCGCTTCGGCGGCCATCGGCACGCGGCGGGCCTGACCGTCGAGCGGGCCAGGCTCGACGCGTTCCGCGCCGCCTTCGAGGCGCACGCGGCGGCGCACCTCGCCGACGACGACCTCGTCCCGCGCTGCCGCATCGACGGCTGGCTCGAGGAGCAGGACGTGACCGAGCGCACGGTCGAGGACCTCGCGCGCCTCGGCCCGTTCGGCGCGGGGCACCCCGAGCCGGTTTTCGCCCTGCGCGGCGCGGCCGGGCGCGCCCGCACGGTGGGGGCGAGCAAGGCCCACCTGAAGCTCGCGCTCGGGCGCGGGCTCGACGCGATCGGGTTCGGGATGGGCGACCGGCTCGCCGCGTGCGCGGGCCCGGTGGAGGCGGCGTTCACGCTCGGCTTCGACGCGTGGGACGGCGTGCGCAGGCTGCAGCTCAAGCTCAGGGACGTTCGCCCAGCGGCGGCGCAGCGCGCGGGAGCGCCCGTCGCCGGCTGAGGCCAGGGCCCCTAGGCCAGGCCCCAGCTCGCGCGGCGATCGGTGAAGAGCGTGCCCAGCTTCGCGAGCTCGTTCACGTGGATCCGCTCGGCCTGCTTCTCGAAGCGCGCGCGGCAGCGCTCGGAGCAGAAGAAGTAGCGCCGCCGCTTGTACTCGAGCTCCTGCGCGTCGGCCTCGAGGACCGGCTGCCCGCAGATGGGGTCCACCGCCACGCCACCGTCCTCGTTAGCTCGCATGGCCCTGCCTCCTTGGCGCCCGCAGGTTCTGCAATGAAGAGGCCAGCCGGCTTCGCGGCGCCCGTGTGCGGGTGCGAGGAGGCGAGGCCCGCCCGGCTGTCGGAATTGCAGGCTCCTCCCTGAAAAATGGTAACCGCGGCGTCGGGCCGGCGGCCGCGCGCCCGGCGACGGTGGAGGCGCTGAAACGACGCGCAAAGCGAGCTCTCCCTACGCTTGACCTCCCAGGTTCCGCGGTGTTAGCTGCCTGATCCCACAGCAGGGAGGCTGCCATTGTCGCGTTTCATCACCGAGCTCAAGCGAACCCACACGTGTGGTGATCTCACCCGGGAGGACGTCGGCAAGGACGTCGTCCTGTTCGGGTGGGTGAACAACCGGCGCGACCACGGCGGAGCGGTCTTCATCGACCTGCGGGACCGGGCAGGGGTCACGCAGGTGGTGTTCGAGGAGGACGTCCGCCCCGAGGTGCACGACCTCGCGGGGCAGCTCCGGCTCGAGTACTGCGTCGGCGTCCGCGGGAAGGTCGTCTCGCGCGGCGGGAACGCGAACCCGAAGCTCAAGACCGGCGAGATCGAGATCCACGCGACCGACCTCGAGATCTTCAACCGCTCGGAGCCGACGCCGTTCCCGATCGAGGACAAGATCGAGACGAGCGAGGAGAAGCGGCTCCAGTACCGCTACCTCGACCTGCGCCGCGCGCCGCTGCAGCGGACGCTCATGACACGCGCGCGCGTGAACCACCTCACGCGCAACCACTTCACCGAGCAGGGCTTCCTCGAGCTCGAGACGCCCTTCATGGTGAAGTACACGCCGGGCGGCGCGCGCAACTTCCTCGTCCCCTCGCGCCTCAACGCCGGCAAGTTCTACGCGCTGGCGGAGAGCCCGCAGCTCTTCAAGCAGCTCTACATGATGGCGGGCTTCGATCGGTACTTCCAGATCGTCCGCTGCTTCCGCGACGAGGACCTCCGGCTCGACCGCCAGCCCGAGTTCACCCAGATCGACGTGGAGATGTCCTTCGTCGAGCAGAACGACATCTTCGACGTCATCGAGGGGCTCGTCGTCCGGCTGTGGAAGGACATCCTGGGCGTCGAGCTGCCGCGGCCGTTCCTGCGCATGCCGTTCGACGAGTCGATGGCGAAGTACGGCAACGACAAGCCGGACCTGCGCTTCGACATGCCGCACGTCGTCCTCACCGACCTCGTCCGCCAGCACGACGGTGGCGGCCTGCCGCTCCTCGAGGAGGCGGTGAAGGCGAAGGGGATCGTGAAGGCGATGCGCGTCCCCGCCTCGGCGAACTTCTCGCGCACCGAGATCGACAAGCTCGAGGAGTACGTGAAGGGCATGGGCGCGAAGGGGCTCGCCCGCGCGAAGGTGGGCGAGGGGGGCGAGTGGACCCAGTCGCCCTTCGCGAAGACCGTGACGCCCGCGCTCCGCCAGGCCATCAACGCCGCCTGCGGTGCGCAGCCGGGCGACCTCCTCCTCTTCCAGTTCGGGAAGGAGTCGGTCGTCCACACGGTGATGGCGAACCTGCGCGTGCACCTCGCGAAGCGCATGGGGCTCATCCCGGAGTACGGCTCCGGCGGCCAGTGGCGCTTTCTGTGGGTGGTGAACCCCCCGCTCTTCGAGTACGACGAGGAGTCCGGCCACTGGGCCGCCGCGCACCACGCGTTCACGCGCCCGCACGACACCGACGTCCAGTACCTCGAGACCGATCCGGGCCGGGTGAACTGCTACCGCTACGACCTCGTGCTGAACGGGTTCGAGATCGGCGGGGGCTCCATCCGTCTCCACGACCCGGCCGTCCAGGCGCGGGTGTTCAAGGCGATGGGGATCTCGGACGAGGAGGCGAAGAACAAGTTCGGCTTCCTCCTCGAGGCGCTCAAGATGGGCGCGCCGCCCCACGGGGGCATCGCGCTCGGCATGGACCGGCTCGTCATGCTCCTCACGGGCGCGGAGTCGCTCCGCGACGTCGTGGCCTGGCCGAAGACGCAGAAGGGCACGGACCTCATGACCGGCGCGCCAGGCGACGTGGACGCGAAGCAGCTCCGCGAGGTGTACGTGAAGTCGACGTACGACCCGGGCAAGTAGGGTCGGCAGGGTGGCGCGGGCCGCGGCCGTTCCGGTACCGTTCCAGCCATGGACTTCCTCGTTCGCTTCGCCTCCACGGCCGAGGATCGCGACGCCGCGTTCGCGCTGCGGCGCGCGGTGTTCGAGCAGGAGCAGAACATCCCGCGCCCGCTCGACCGGGACGCGCAGGACTCGAGCGCCGATCACGTCGTCGCGTTCGCGCCCGACGGGACCTGCGTCGGGACCGGCCGCATCGTCCGGATGGACTCGCGCACCTGCCGGCTCGGCCGGCAGGCGACCGCCGCGTCGCACCGGAGCCGCGGGGTCGGCGCGGCGGTGCTCGAGCACCTCGAGCGGATGGCGCGGCTGCGCGGCGTGGCGGAGCTGACCGTCCACGCGCAGCTCCCGGCGGAGCGGTTCTACGCGAAGCGCGGCTTCGCCCGGGAGGGCGAGGTCTTCCTGGAGGAGGGCGTCCCGCACGTCCTCATGCGCAAGCGGCTCACGTCCTGAGGGCCTCGCGCGCTCCGCGGGCCGCCCTTCAGCGCGTGCCCACCGCCCCGACGCCGGTGCCCACCGGGCAGCTCACGCCGGTGCCGCCGAGCCCGCAGTAGCCGCCGGGGTTCTTCGCCAGGTACTGCTGGTGATACGCCTCCGCGTAGTAGAAGCGCGGGGCGTCGCGGATCTCAGTGGTGACGGGGCCGTGGCCGGCCTCGCGCAGCACGGCCGCGTACGCGTCGCGCGACGCCTCCGCTGCGCGGCGCTGGGCCGCCGAGTGGACGTAGATCGCGGACCGGTACTGAGTTCCGACGTCGTTCCCCTGCTGCATCCCCTGGGTCGGGTCGTGCGACTCCCAGAACACGCGCAGGAGCTCGTCGTACGAGATGCGCGCCGGGTCGTAGATCACGCGGACCACCTCCGCGTGGCCGGTGCGGCCGGTGCAGACCTCGCGATACGTCGGGTTCGGCGTGAGCCCGCCCTGGTAGCCCACCGCCGTCGCGTACACCCCGGGGAGGCTCCAGTACGCGCGCTCCGCGCCCCAGAAGCAGCCGAGCCCGAGATCGGCGACGGCGTGGCCCTCCGGCCAGGGCGGAACGATCCGGTTCCGGTTCACGAAGTGGAGCTCCGGGACCTCGATGGGCTCATCGCGGCCGGGCAGCGCCTCGGCAGGGGTGGGGAGCGTGAGCGGCTTTCCGAGCATGTACCCTCCGTGTCCGGATCTAACCGGGACGCGGATCGGAGCCGGCACCGCGGCGGGGCGGGCGAGCCGCCCACCCCCGTGGGGGGAGCAGGCTGGCGGGCGTGCCCGGGCCCAGCAGATTAGGGGGGGTCAGCCCGCCGCGGCGCGTTACCCTGGCCGGGGCGGTGGCCCCGAGCGCGCATGGACTACGACGTCATCATCCTCGGCGGCGGCGTGAACGGGACGGGCACGGCGCGAGACTGCGCCATGCGCGGGCTCCGCGTCCTGCTCCTCGAGAAGGCGGACTTCGGCGTCGGCGCGAGCGGCAACTCGTCGGGGATGATCCACGGCGGGATCCGCTACATGCTCTCGGACAGGCACGTCACCGCGCTCGCGTGCAGGGACTCCGGGTACATCCAGCGGATCGCGCCGCACCTGCTCTTCCGCATCCCCTTCCTCATGCCGTTCACCTCCCGCGCGGCGGGCGCGACCTTGCGCGACCGCGCGGCGTGGTACGCGACCGAGGTCTACGTCGGGACCTACGACCTCTTCCAGCCGCTGAAGCACGGCAAGCCCTCGACCCGCCTCTCGGCCGAGGAGCTCTACCGGCTCGAGCCGGGGCTGCGTCCCGGGCTCCGCGGCGCCGTGACGCTCGACGAGTGGGGCATCGACGCGTTCCGGCTCTGCGCCCTGAACGCGCTCTCCGCGCGCGCGCACGGCGCCGAGCTCCGCACCTGGACCGCGGGGCGGGAGATCCTCGCGGAGGGGGGGCGCGTCCGCGGCGTGCGCTTCCGCGACGCGCTCACGGGCGAGGAGGGGGAGGCGCGCGCACCGGTGGTGTTCAACGCGACCGGCGCGTGGTCGCCCGCGCTCGCCCGGCGGAGCGGCGCGGCGGTGCCGATGCGGCCGGGGAAGGGCGTCCACCTCACGCTCGACCGGCGCTACTCCAACTACGGCGTCATCCTCTCGGCGGTCGACGGGCGCCAGATGTTCGTGATGCCGCACGAGGACGAGTCGATCGTCGGCACCACCGACGACGACTACTACGGCGATCCGGACGACGTGGAGGCGACGAACGACGAGGTCGAGTACCTCGTCGAGGGGGCGGCGTCGCTCCTCCCCGGGGTGAGGAACGCGCGCATCACGCGCGCCTGGTGCGGCCTGCGGACCACGATCTACGCCTACGGGCCGAACGAGGACGCGCTCTCGCGCGAGCACCAGCTCCACGACGGCGCCGCCTTCGGCCGGGCCGGGCTCCTGTCGCTCGTGGGCGGCAAGCTCGCGAGCTACCGGGCGCAGTCGCAGGAGGTCACCGACCGGATCCTGGCGCTCCTCGGGCGCGCGCCGGTGCCGTGCCGGACGCACGAGGAGCCGCTCCCGGGCGGCGACGAGGTCCCCGATCCGGCGGCCCTGGCGCGCGCGCACCCGGTCGCCGCGCCCATCGCGGCGCGGCTCGTCTACCGCCACGGCGGCCGCGCGCGCGAGATCCTCCGGCTCCTGGAGGAGGACCCGCGCCTCGGGCTCGTCCTCTGCCGCGACGAGGGCATCCTCGCCGCCGAGGTCGTCCACTGCGTGCGGCACGAGCAGGTGCGGCGGCTCCAGGACCTGCGCCGGCGCTGCCGGCTCGCGGTCGGCGCGTGCGCCGGGCTCGACTGCGCGCGCGTCGCCGCGCAGCTCGCCGGGCGCGAGCTCGGGTGGTCGCCCGAGCAGGTCCGCGCCGAGCTCGCCGACCTGCTCGACGCCGGCTGGCGCGAGCGGCGGCCGATCCTCGACGGCGCCCAGCTCGTGCAGGAGGAGCTCGTGCGCGGAGCGCACGCCGCGGCGGGGGCGCCGTGGTGAGCCCCCGCGCCGTCGCGGCGGAGGTGCTCGTCGTGGGCGGCGGCATGGCCGGGACGATCGCGGCCCTCGCGGCCCGCGAGGCGGGCGCGCGCGTGGTGCTCGTCCGGCGCGCGCCCGGCGCGACCGCGCTCTCCTCGGGCGCCGTCGGCGTCGCGCCCGACCCCTTCGCGCTCCCCGGCGAGCCGCTGCGCGCCGCGCGCGGCCCGCTCGAGGCGGCCCGGCGCCTCGCCCGGCTGAGGCCCGATCACCCCTACGCCGTGCTCGGGGACCGCCTCGAGGCGCTCCCCGACGCGCTCGCCTTCGCGACGCGCGCGCTCGCGCCGCTCCTCGCGCCGCCGCTCGAGCGGCCGCGGTTCCTCGCGACCTCGTTCGGCACCGCGGTCCCGGCGGCGCTCTGCCAGCGCTCGCAGGCCGCCGGCGATCTCCTCGCCGTGGGCGGCACGCTCGTCGTCGCGGGTCTCGCCGGGCACCTGGGGCTCGACGCCGCGCTCGTCGCCGCCTCCCTCGAGCGGTACCGCGCCCGCGGCGGTCCGCCGACCTTCGCCGTCGAGGTGGACGCCGGGCTCGGCGAGCTCGGGCTCCTCCGACCGCACGAGCTCGCGCGCCGGCTCGAGCAGCCCGGCGCGGCGGAGGCGCTCGGGGCCGCGATCCGGGCGGCGCTCCCCGCCGGCGCGGGCGCAGTGCTCGTCGCGCCGGTGCTCGGGCTCCGCCCGGAGGCGCAGGTGCCGGAGCGCGTCGCCGGGGCGGCCGGGATCGCCGTGGCGGAGCTGCTCGCGGACGTTCCGAGCATGCCGGGCGTGCGGCTCCAGGCGGCGCTCGAGGCGGCCCTCGCCGCGGCCGGGGTCGAGGTGGTGCAGGGCGCGATCCAGGGGGCGACGGGCCCGGGCGCGCCCATCGCCGCCGGCGCGACCGAGATCACCGCGGCCCGCTGGGTGCTCGCGACGGGGCGCTTCGTGGGGGGTGGCATCGCCCGGCGCGGCACGCTGCGCGAGCCCGCGCTCGGGCTGCCGGTGCAGGCGGCGGAGGGGCGCGAGGCGGGCGTGGACCTCGCCGCGCGGCCCGCCGCGTCGCTCACGGGCGCGGCGCGGGTCGGGCCGCAGCCGCTCCTCTCCGCGGGGCTGCGGGTGGACGCGAGGCTCCGGCCGCTCGACGCCCGCGGGCGCCCCGCCGCCGAGGGGCTCCACGCCGCGGGCGCGGTCGTGGGCGGCCACGAGCACGCGAGCGACGGCACCGGCCTCGGCGTGGCGATCCTGACCGGCTATCTCGCGGGGCGCGCGGCGGCGCGGCCCGGGGGAGGGGAGTGACCTTGGCGACGCGGGCCGGCGCGCTCTCGTATCTCGCCTGGCGGGCGCTCGTCGCGCACCCGCTGCGGCGGCTCTTCCGCCGGCGCGGGACGGGGCTCGAGCGCTTCCGGGCGGCGTACGTCGCGGAGGGGCTCGGGCCGACCACGCCGGAGGACCGCGCCGTCGGCGAGGCCGCCTCCGCGTGCGTCGCGTGCGGCCTGTGCGAGCTCGGGTGCGAGCTCGCGGGGGCCGTCCCGGCGGTGCGCGCGCTCGGGCTCCACGCGGCGTTCCGGCTCTACTCGCGGAGCGCCGCCGGGCTCCCGCTGGCGGCCGCCGCGCTCGAGGCGTGCGCGGGCTGCGCGGGCTGCGACGCGCTCTGCCCCACCGGCGTGCCGATCGCGCGGATCGTCCGCCACCTGCGCGCGAAGGCCCTCGCCGGCCGGGACCCTCCCGTGCGCGAGGGGTGAGGCGTGGACGCGGGCCGCCTCCTGCCGCAGCGCGGCAAGCAGCCTGCGACGCGGCGGCGCGCGCCGGCCGCTCGCCTGTTATCCTCACGCACGTGAAGCCCTTCCTCGTCGTCAACCCTCGCAGCGCCGCCGGCCGCACGGGCCGCCACTTCGACGCCATCGCGCGCGCGGTCCGCGCCGAGGTCGGCGAGTTCGAGTGTGCCTTCACGGTCGCCCCGGGCGACGGCGCGCGGCTCGCGCGCCAGGCGGTCGCCGCGGGGGCGGGGCTCGTGGTCGCGGTCGGCGGCGACGGCACGGCGAGCGAGGTCATCGACGGGCTCGTGGACGGCGGGGTCGCCTCCCCGGCGCACGTCGTGTTCGGCTACATCCCGCGCGGCACGGGAGGGGACCTGCGCAAGACGCTCGGCATCGGGGCCGGCGTGACCGCCGCGGCGCGCGCGCTCGCCTGCCCGAAGGTGGCGGTGTGCGACCTCGGCCGCATCACCTTCGCCGCGCACGACGGGACGACGCGGGTCGCCCACTTCGCGAACGTCGCCGGGTGCGGCATCTCCGGCGAGGTCTCGCGCCTCGTGAACCAGGGGCTGCGCCTCCCGAGCGGCAAGCTCTCGTTCATGCTCGCCTCGGCGCGCGCGCTCGTCGGCTGGGCCGATCCGCTGGTCCGCTGGCGCGTCGACGGCGGCGAGTGGACCCAGCAGCGGATCACCGCGCTCTCGGTGTGCAATGGCAGCTTCTTCGGCGGCGGCATGCGGGTGGCCCCGGACGCGAGGATGGACGACGGGCTGTTCGACGTCGTGATCTGGTCCGGCTTCGGCATCGCCGACTTCGTCACGAAGAAGCGCATGCTCTACGACGGCACCCACGTGCGGCTCCCGAACACCCGCGTGCTGCGCGCGCGGACCGTCGAGGTCGAGCCCGTGGGCGACGCGAGGGTCCTGCTCGACGTGGACGGCGAGGCGCCGGGGACGCTGCCGGCCCGGTTCGAGATCCTGCCGGGGGCGCTCCGGATCCGGGTGGGGTAGTCGCCTCACGGTGAACGGGCGCGTGCTTACCCTCGCGCCATGGTCCCAGCGCTCGCCCTCCTGCTCCTCGCCCTCGTCGGGTCCGGCCCGGCCGGGGACGCCCCGGCCGCCTCGCCTTCGCCGGCGGCCGTTCCTGCCGGCGCGCCGGCGCGCCTCACCCTCCCGGAGGACGTGAAGCGGCTCTGCGCCGCGCTCGCGCCGGTCGAGCGGCTCCGTCCGAAGGGCGACGCGGTGGCGCGCGGCGACGCGGAGCGGGCGCACGACGTCGCGCGCGGTCGCGCCCTCGCCGGGCGGTACGAGGCGATCGTGCCGGCAGGGAAGCTCGAGCTCGCCTACGACGCGGGCGCCGGCACGCTCGGCCTCGCCGAGCCGGCCCAGCTCCCGATCGCCGACGGGACGGCGCGCCTCTGGCCCAGCGAGGACCCGGGTCTCCCCGTCGAGGTGGACGCCGCGACGGCGCGCCGGCTCATCGAGGCGCAGCGCGCCGGCCGGCTCTCGCTCGGGCTCGAGTTCGCGCTCCCCGACGACGCCGCCTGCGGCGTGGGCGCCCGCGGGACTCGCTTCACCCTCCCGGTCGAGCCGGTCGCGTGGCGCTGGACGAACGGGGAGACGGTGATCGCGGCGGGCGGCGCCGCGGCGGAGCGGCCCCTCGCGTCCGCCGCGGCCGGCGCGACGCCGCGCGTGACCGTCGGCGCCCCGGTCGCAGGT